>JAJZFE010000457.1 GCA_021798655.1 Acidobacteriota bacterium
ATACGAGCTGGTCGGCGCGCTACGTGCTGGGCCTGATGCCAACGGTGGCCAACGGGATCGACCTGCAGTGGAACCTGCACCGCGCGAGCGGGCAGAACGGCGAGTTCGAGTACCGCGGAAGGCTGCTGCCGCGGCTCTCGGCGGAGCGCAAGGGCGTGGTTCGTGCGCTGACGTACTCGAACCACGCGAACATGGGCGACTATCGCGTGCAGAATGCGCTGGCGCTGGCGGCGCGCGCGCAGGGCGATCCGACGGCGGTACCGGTGATCACGGCGCATCCGCTGCAGTCGACCGTGAAGTATGGCTTTGGCCTGAACTTCGAGCAGGAGATGACGCAGGATGTTCGCGTCTTCGGCCGCTTTGGCTGGAACGAAGGCCAGCACGAGAGCTTTGCGTATACCGAGGTCGACCAGACGTTCGAGTTTGGCGGCGATGTGGCCGGCTCGCGCTGGGACCGGGCCAACGACAAGGTGGGGATCGTCGGGATTACCAATGCGATCAAACGCGATCACCAGCAGTACCTGGCGCTGGGCGGGCTGGGGTTTCTGCTGGGTGATGGCGCGCTCAGCTATGCGCGCGAAGACATCCTGGAGAGCTACTACACCGCGCACAACTGGCGCGGGCTGTACAGCGCGTTCGACCTGCAGCTGATCGCGCATCCGGGCTACAACCAGGCGCGCGGGCCGGTGGCGGTGTTCAGCGTGCGGACGCATGTGGACTTCTAGCGCGGCGGCGACGCCTGCGCTTGAAGGAGCCCCCCTCCCCCCCTCTGTTTTTGCTTGATCTCTGGAATCAATAGCTTACGGCCTGTTGTGGCTGCAAAATATTGATTGCAGAGATTTTACGGGCATAATATTCAAAACATTGAGGTTAGGGGCGAAGTGGCTGCAAGTTACTCATTCCACGAAGGATATACGTAAAATATTCACAACATTTGGGTTAGAGCGCCTTTTTGAGAATCCTCGGGACTTCAGGCAGCGCAATGCTGACTCAGGGTAATCTGAGGATTTTGCGGATGCCGCGGTTGGGGTATCCGTTGCCGGTTGGTCCGTTGCCGGTCGCCCGTTTTGCCCCCTACTTTTATTGTAATGAGTCGGAGGGGGTGAATGTGTTTTTCGTTTTGGCTTGGTAAAGCGTTCTGGGGGAATGGGTTACGCGTTTTGGGTGGTGGGTTGGGGGTTGACAAGGGGAGTTTGGCGGGTTTTTCGGGAAAGATTCTTCAAGCAGCCTCTGGTACGGCGCGCTTGCTGCGCCAGCGGACGAAGAGGCCGAGGTCCAGGAGCGCGGCGCCGAGGACTCCGAAGGCGATGGCCCAGGGGTAGAGGCGGGTGAGGGTGGCGACGCGGGCGGCGGCCGGGTTGGACGACGGATAGAGGACCGGGACGAGCGCGCCGGTGGCGAAGGTGGGGTCGTCCGCGTCGGTGCTTTGGATCGGGTCGGCGAAGAGGATGTTCTGGCCGGAGGGCAGGCGGAAGCGGAGGCGGGTGGTGTAGAGCACGGTGCCGTCGGGGGCCTGGACGGCGGTGTTCTGCGCGGCGACGGCGGTGGCGCGAGCGAGCCCGCGGGTGCCGAGCCAGGAGTGCAGCGCGAAGAGCGCGGCGATGGTCAGCAGGACGAGACCGAGGCGGGGAAAGACGTTGGCCGCGAGCGCAAGCAGTTGGTTCCAGCGGAGGTTCAGGGTAGCGAGAGAGGACATGCTGATTCTGACTGTAACGGAATGCGGGAGGCGTTGGCATTCGGTACACTGTTGCGACGATGAGCCAATCCAATGCCTTGCTGAAGACGCTGCGCCAGCTGCACCTGTATGTGGGCCTGTTTATCTCGCCTGCGCTTTTGTTCTTCGCTCTGACGGGCGCACTGCAGACGTTCAGCCTGCACGAGACGGTGCGCGGCAGCGACTACAAGCCGGCGCGATGGATACAGACGCTGGCCCAGCTGCACAAGAAGCAGACAACGACGGTGCCGCAGCGCAAGCCGCTGCCGAATCCTGCCGAGGCGCAGACGGAGAAGCCGAAGGCAGACGCCCCGGTGCCGATGGCAGGAGAGGCGAGCAGGCAGCCGGCGGTATCGCTGCGGATGCAGCACCTGCCGATGAAGCTGTTCTTCCTGCTGGTGTCGGTGGGGCTGTTTGTGTCGACGCTGACGGGGATCTACATGGCGTACCGGTATGCGCGGGGCAAGGGGATGGTGACGGCGCTGCTGGTGGCGGGTGTGGTGGTGCCGCTGCTGCTGCTGCTGATTTAGACAGGAGAGCGGCTGCGGGAGGAGAATAGCAGCCGTAGTTATTTTTCTGCCGGAGAATATTGTTCATGTTGAATCGCGACGGTGTACGGGCTTCCCTGCTGGGTCTGGTGATGGTGTCGATGACGGGGGCGGGGGCGCAGCAGGTTGCGGCGGGGGTTACGCCTTCGGCTGACCTGGCGGGGATGGCGCATGTGGCGATTCGGGTGCACGATCTGGACGCGTCGGTGGGGTTCTACGAGAAGCTGGGGTTTGTGCGGGCGTTTGCGCTGTCGAAGGACGGCAAGGTGTACGAGGCGTTCATCAAGATCAACGACCAGCAGTACATCGAGCTGTATCCGGTGGACGAGAAGAATGCGACGGCGGAGTTTCTGCATGTGTGCTTCTATGGCGACGACCTGCAGGCGGTGCACGACTATTACGTGCAGCACGGGCTGACGCCGAACGCGGTGCGGACGGCGGGAGCGGGCAATCTGCTGTTCACGATGCCGGGACCGCAGACGCCGACGGGCGCGCAGAATATGGAGTATACGCAGTACATGCCGGGGTCGCGGCATACGAAGGCCGTGGGGCAGTTCCTGGGGCCGGACCGGATCTCGACGCACCTGGTGGAGGTGGCGATGTCGTTCGATGACCCGGCGGCGGCGACGACGTTTTACAGGGAGAAGGTCGGGTTTGCGGCTGGGCCGGGGGGAGTGATGACGATCCCGGGCAAGGCGAGCGAGGCGATTCGCGTGGTGCCGTCGAGCAGGCTGGGGCTGCGGACGGTGATGACGTTTGCGGCCGAACACTCTGCGGCCGCGACGCTGAAGACGCGCGGCCTGGCGTTCAGGAAGGGGTCAGAGTTTGCAGGCGGGCACTCGGTGACGCTGGCCGATCCGGACGGGAACGAAGTGGTACTGCGAATGCAGTAGTCACTGACGGGTAAAAAGAATTCGTAGCAAATGAAGACGGCTGCCGGGGAGGGCAGCCGTCTGTGTGTTGTGGAGCGGGTTTAGCGATGTCCGCCACCGCCGTGGCCACCGCCACCGCCGTGGAATCCGCCGCCACCACCGCCGTGGAATCCGCCGCCACCACCGCCGTGGAATCCGCCACCGCCGCCGCCGTGGAAGCCGCCACCACCGCCGTGGAATCCACCACCGCCGCCGTGGAAGCCGCCGCCGCCGCCGTGGAAGCCGCCGCCGTGATCACCGCCCCAGCCGCCGTGCCCCCAGCCGCCATGGTCGCCGCCCCAGCCGCCGCGACCCCAGCCGCCGCGATCGCCGCCCCAACCGCCACCGCCCCAGCCGCCGCGGTCGCCGTCACCATCGCCCCAGCCGCGACCGTACCAGGGGCCTGCGCCGAGGAAGACGCCGCCGTTGAACCACTGCGAGCCGTAGTAGCCGTAGGGAGCGCAGCTGTAGGGAGCGTAGCCATAGTAGCCGTACTGGCAGACCGGCGCAGCGTACGGATAGCCGCCGCCGATGCCGATGCCGAAAGAGATCTGCGCGTGCGCGGCGGGCGCCGGCGTCAGGATGAATCCGAAGAGTGCGATGAGTGCGAGATATTTGAGACTACGCATGGTGGTGCTCCTTGCCGATCCTGCTCGAATACTACCTGAGTGTATTCGATGCGGGTCGAAGGAAACCGGGCGCTTGCTCAGCGTGGTGCGTCCGTTCCTGATGAGTACGAACACGAGGGTATTGGAAATGTTGCACGATGGTCGAGCGCGGCGGAGCGATGCGGGTGACGATAAACGCTCTTGTTTTACAGGGTGTTGAGGCAACCTTCGCGGGCCGCGTCCTGCTGCGACCTATACTTGAGGAGTGATGAGCGTGGCGATGTTGGTGTGGATAGCGGCGATGGTGGTGGGGCTGATCTTCGGCAGCTTTCTGAATGTCTGCATTGCGCGGCTGCCGGAGCATGAGAGCCTATGGTCGCCGCGGTCGCACTGCCGGAGTTGTGGGGCGACGATTGCGTGGTACGACAATGTGCCGGTGCTGAGCTGGGTGTTGCTGCGCGCGAAGTGTCGCGGATGTGGGGCGCGGATCTCGTGGCAGTATCCGGCGGTAGAGTTGGCGGTGGGCGTGTGGTTTGTGGTGGCGGCGCGGGTGAGCGGAACTGCGGCTGCGAGCCTGGTCGCTGCGGTGGCGATGGCGGTGCTGGGGTTTCTGCTGATCGGGTTGATGGTGATGGACTGGCAGACGCAGCGACTGCCGAATGCGTTCACGGTGACGGGGATTGTGATTGGGTTTCTGCTGGCGTGTGTGCGGGTGGCGTTGCTGGGGCCGCACGAGGATGAGGTGCTGCTGCATGGGCCGAATCCGCTGAGCAGTCCGGGGAATGTGGTGGATGCGGGCAACGTGATCCTGACCGGGCCGGAGCATGTGGTGCTGAGCTGGATGGCCGCGGTGGTGGGCGCGGGGTGCCTGCTGCTGGCGATTCGCTGGGTGTACGGGAAGCTGCGCGGACGCGAGGGCCTGGGGCTGGGCGATGCGAAGCTGCTGGCGATGGTCGCGGCGTTCCTGGGATTCTGGCCGGCGATGCTGGCGCTGTTTGTGGGCGTGGTGCTGTGCTCGGGCTATGCGCTGGTGATGATGGCGCGAGGCAGGGCGGGAGCGATGACGCGGCTGCCGCTGGGGAGCTTTCTCTGCGTGGGCGGGATGGTGTCGGCGCTGGTGGGGACGCAGGTGATTGCGTGGTACAGCTCGCTGCTGCGGTAGGTATGTTGAAGCCATGCACAGGGTTCCCTTGCCCGGTTGACCGTGGCGCTCCTATACTCAAGACTGGTCATGCAAACGAATCCTTACATCTGGCAATATCTACCTCTCGTGCTGCAGATTCTTGTCGCGCTGGCGCTGGCCGGCGGGATGGTGGGCGCGTCGTTCTTTCTGGGCAAGCACAAGCGCACGAAGGTGAAGCTGGGCGCGTATGAGTGCGGCATGGACCCGGTGGGCGATGCGCGCGGACGGTTCAGCGTGAAGTTCTACATGGTGGCGATGCTGTTCATCCTGTTCGATGTGGAGGCGGTGTTCATGCTGCCGTGGGCGGTGGTGTATCGCAGCCTGCACCAGATCACGGGCTCGCGGCTGTTCGGGTTCTGGGAGATGGTGGTGTACCTGGGGTTCGTCGCGGTGGGCCTGTTCTATGTGTGGAAGAAGGGCGTGCTGAACTGGACGAATGACCGGGCGGATCTGTAGGCCCCTACGCGAGCAGGAGACGCAGATTCCCTGCGGGAATGACAAGCAACAGATAGAGGATTTATATGACCGACCCGATTACGAATCCCGCCAGCCCGGCAGCCTGTTTTGGCAAAGAGGCCGTGGCGCTGGCGCTGGCTGACCATGCCGCGGTGCAGGCCCTGGCGGAGTACATCGTTGACGCGAAGTGGGACCGCAAGGAGCTGACGCTGACCGTTGCGCCGGAGACGATGGTGGCCGCGTGCCGCGCGGCGCAGGCGGCGGGCTACAACTTCTTTGAAGATATGACGGCGGTGGACTGGTATCCGGCAGAGCCGCGGTTCCAGCTGAGCTACTCGCTGCTGAGCCACGGCTTGAAGCAGCGGATTCGCGTGGTGGCGCGGTTGAACGAGGGCCAGTCGATTGCCTCGATCACGGACGTGTGGCCGTCGGCGAACTACTATGAGCGCGAGGTCTTCGACCTGTTCGGCGTGCCGTTTACGGGGCATCCGAACCTGGTGCGGATCATGATGCCGGAGAACTGGGAGGGACACCCCCTGCGCAAGGACTACCCCGTGGAGGGATACCGCTAAATGAGCCCTGTCGAGATGCTGGACGCTGAAGACATGAAGATTCCCGGTGTGGCGGATGTGATCCGTACCGCGCAGCAGCACCACGCTCCGCATGGCGCGGACCCGGTGAGCAACCAGACGATGATCCTGAACATGGGGCCGCAACACCCGTCGACACACGGCGTGCTGCGCCTGGTGATTGAGCTGGACGGCGAGACGGTGATCGCGCTGGCGCCGGACATCGGATACCTGCACACGGGCATCGAGAAGACGTGCGAGGCGAAGTTCTTCAACCAGGTGACGCCGCTGACGGATCGCATCGACTACCTGTGTCCGATGACGAACAACACGGCGTATGCGCTGGCGGTGGAGAAGCTGCTGGAGCTGGAGATTCCTGAGCGCGCGCAGTATATTCGCGTGCTGTTCAACGAGCTGACGCGCATCCAGAGCCACCTGGTTTGGCTGGGCACGCACGCGATGGATATCGGCGCGCTGACGGTGTTTCTGTACTGCTTCCGCGAGCGCGAGGCGCTGCTGCGAATCTTCGAAGGCGTGAGCGGGCAGCGGATGATGACCAGCTACGTGCGCATCGGCGGCGTGAGCCTGGAGATGCCGTCGGGGATGATTGCGGAGATTCGCGCGTTCCTGAAGGATTTTCCGTCGAAGATCGCGGAGTACGAAGGG
>JAJZFE010000497.1 GCA_021798655.1 Acidobacteriota bacterium
CATGCTGGAGAGCTTTGCGAAGCACGGCGGGTTCGACCTGGAGTTGAAGTGCGTGGGCGATCTGGACGTGGACCAGCACCACACGGTCGAAGACGTGGGCATCGCGCTGGGCGAGGCGTTTGCAGAGGCGCTCGGCGACAAGCGCGGAATTCTGCGCGCGGGCTACTTTGTGATGACGATGGACGAGACGCTGGCGGTGGCCGCTGTCGACCTCTCGGGCCGCGTGGCCTGTGTGGTGGATGACCAGCTGACGACGCATGTCGTCGGCGACCTGGTGACGGAGCTGGTGCCGGACTTCTTTGACGGGTTTGCGCGCGGCGCGAAGGCCAACGTACATGTAAAGACGATGTACGGACGCAACAACCATCACAAGATCGAGGCGATCTTCAAGGCGTTCGCGCGAGCGATGCGCGCCGCGTGCAGCAAGGATGAGCGGATGCGAGAGTTGCTGCCGAGCACAAAGGGGCTGCTGTGACCGAGCTGCGACCATGGCGACGGACCCTGTTTCTCGCCTCGCTTGTGTGCTTTGGAATATCGATGCTCTTTAACTTGATCGGCATTGACCGTGCGCGTAGTACGACCTCTTACTTGGAGCAGGCAAATCGTGCTATCCCTTACGTCCGCCGCGGCACGTGGTTTGCCATTGCTGCTTTCTCTCTGTCGCTCTTTGGTCTCGGGAAGCCAAGACTCATCCTCATCGCCTTCACTGCAGTGCTCTTGGTTTACTGGTATTTGATCTTGGAGTCGATCTATTGAAAGCCAGTTGCTGTATCCCGGAGCAGCTAAAGAAGCGAATGCCTTGCAAGCGCCGTATGACGCTGACGGCCGCCGCAGTATACTGAGAGTATCTGTTCAACAGGAGGTGCGCCCATGCCGACGACTGCGGAACTTTCCATCGATCATGGTCAGCAGACGGTTCGCCTGCCCGACGACATACGATTTCCCGGTGCCGAGGTCCTTGTCCGACGCGACGAGGCGACGGGCGATGTCATCCTCTCGCCGCTCCCCCCCTCCCACGATGGCGGCGATTTCGACAGGCTCTTCCAGCTTCTGGCCGACCTCGGTCCGGCTCCTGACGAGTTCATGTTGAATGTCTGTGACCCTCTCCTTGAGCGAGGAGATATCTTCGGTCTCGAGGAAGACTGCTTGTGATGATGCCCAGCATGATGTTGGACACCAACATCATTAGTTATGTGCTGAAACGGCCCACGAGCCGCATTGCAGAGCGGTATCGCGCGCTCTCTGCGGGCGCAATCGTACTGTCCAGCATCGTTGAGCACGAACTACGCTACGGTGTCGCCCGCCTGCCGAAGGAGGCGAAGCTGGCGTTGCTTGTCGAAGAGGCGCTTCGGCCGTTGAAGGTTATGGCTTGGGATTCGGCCTGCGCCGTGCGTTGCGCCTCGCTTCGCACACAGCTCGGTGACACAGGTTTTCCAATGAGCTACGCCGATGCGATGATCGCAGCCCATGCGCTTGTACTGGATTTGACTTTGGTCACGAACGACCTTGCGTTCGAGCGCGTTCCCGGTCTCCGGCTTGACAACTGGGTGACGGAACCGGGAGACCTCCAGAAATGATCGCAGTGATCGACTACAAAGCGGGCAACCTGACGAGCGTTGTGAAGGCGTTGAAGTTTCTTGGTGCGGACGACGTTGTCATTACGCAGTCGCCGGACGACGTGTTGCGGGCGGAGAAGATTGTGCTGCCGGGCGTGGGGCACTTTCAGGCGACGCAGTTGCTGGAAGACTTGCAGTTGACGCAGGCGGTGCGCGAGGCTGTCGGCAAAGGCACTCCTTTTCTGGGGATCTGTGTTGGGTTGCAGTGGCTCTATGAGGGCTCGACCGAGGCGCCGGAGACGCGTGGACTCGGGCACTTTGAGGGACGGTGTGAGCGGTTCCCCGCAGCGTTCGAGGGTGCCGAGCTCAAGTCGCCGCATGTGGGTTGGAACTCGCTGGAGGACGTGCGGGCGGACTCGCGGCTGCTGCGCGGGATTGCGCCGGGGAGCTTTGTGTACTACACGCATAGCTGGCGCGCGCCGGTGAGCGCGGACACGGCCGCGAGCACGATGTATGGCGGCGCGTTTACGGCTGCGGTGGAGCGCGCGAATGTGATGGGCGTGCAGTTTCATCCGGAGAAGAGCGCGGAGACCGGGCTGAAGGTGTTGCGGAACTTTCTGGAGCTGTAGTGGCAAACGGCCGGGAAGACAACGCGGAGTTGGCTGAGGTTGCGGAGGTTTCGCAGAGGGAGACGAGATGCTGACGAAGAGGATTATCGCCTGCCTGGATGTGCGCGGCGGGCGCGTGGTGAAGGGGATACAGTTTCTGGACATCGTCGATGCGGGCGACCCGGCGGAGCTGGCGCATCGCCACGCGGCGGCAGGGGCCGATGAGATTGTGCTGCTGGATATCACGGCGACGCATGAGGGTCGCGGGACGCTGATCGATACCGTGAAGCGGACGGCGGCGACGCTGTTTGTGCCGTTCACGGTGGGCGGCGGGATTCGCAGCGCGGAGGACGCGGAGGCCGTGTTTACGGCGGGTGCGGACAAGGTGTCGATCAACTCGTCGGCGATTGCGCGACCGGAGCTGATCGGCGAGATTGGCGCGAGCTTCGGCGCGCAGGCGGTAATTGTGGCGATAGACGCGCGGCGCGGTGAGCACGGCGTGAGCGACGCTGAGGTGTATGTGAGCGGCGGACGCAAACCGACCGGCCGTCGCGTTGTGGAGTGGGCGCGTGAAGCCGAGCAGCGCGGGGCGGGCGAGATTCTGCTGACGAGCATGGACGAGGACGGACGCCGCGCCGGCTTTGACTGCGAGCTGACGCGCGCTGTGAGTGAGGCGGTGCAGATTCCGGTGATTGCGAGCGGCGGTGCGGGCAGCGCGGCGCACTTTGCCGACGTATTCAAGGCCGGCAAAGCAGACGCGGCGCTGGCGGCGAGCATCTTTCACTTTGGCGTGACGGACAGCCGCGCGCTGAAGGCTGAGGTGGCTGCGGCCGGGGTGCCGATGCGGCTGCCGTGCTGACGCGTCGTACACTGTGACGATGCAAGAGCGACGCTGGGCACCCGTGTGGTTGATGGGGCTTTCGAACACCACCTTTGGGCTGGTGGGCGGATTCCTGGTGCTGCCGCTGCCGCAGCTGCTGGCGGCGCAGCATGTGCCGGAGGCGCGCATCACGGCGATCAGTGCGGCGTGCTTTCTGCCGGGGTTCTGGGTGTTTGCGCTGGGGCCGCTGCTGGACTTCCGGTTCAGCCGACGCGTGTGGGCCGCAGTGTTTGCAGCACTGGCTGGCGTTGCGATGACGGTTGCCGTGCTGCTGCGCGGGAACCTTGCAGTGCTGGAAGCGGCGCTGATCGTCTCCTACGCCGCGGCGGCGCTGAGCAGCAATGCGCTAGGCGGATGGCTCGCGGGCGTGGTGCCGATGCTGGCTGCGCGCGCAGGCGACGATGACAACGGCGTGTCTCCAAGTTACGAAGGCGCGTGGCTCAGCTCGTGGACGCAGGTGGGCGTCTTCCTGGGCAATGGCGCGATGGCCGTGCTGGCGGGCGAAGGCATGAGGCGGCTGCCGCTGAACGTGGTTGCGCCGCTGCTGGGCGCGGTGGTGGTGTTGCCGGCGGCGGTGTTTCCGTGGATACCGCTGGTGGGGCAGCAGGAGATTGGCGGCCGTTCGCTGGGTGAAGGCTTTCGCAAGTTCGGGCAGGAGATCGGTGCTGTGCTGCGCGGGCGCAACGTGTGGCTGACGATGCTGCTGTTCATCCTGCCGACAGGGAGCTTTGCGCTGACCAATGCGCTGGGCGGCGTGGCGAGTGAGTTCCACGCGAGCGAGGCGTTTGTGACGCGCATCGGCGGGCTGGGGCTGACGGTGGCGGGCGCGATCAGCTGCCTGCTGCTGCCGGTGCTGGCGCGGCGGGTGCGGGCGCTGCCGCTCTACCTGCTGATCGGCACGGTGGGCAGCGTGTTTACGCTGGCGATGCTGCTGCTGCCACGCACGCCGGCGACGTTTGCGCTGGCCTTCGTCGGCGAAAACATGGTGCAGGCCATCAGCTTTACGGCCGCGGTGGCGATCTGCTTCGCGGTCATCGGCGAGAACAATCCGCTGGCCGGGACGCAGTTTGGGCTGCTGACGGCGGTGACGGTGCTGCCGATTGTGTACATGGGCTGGCTGGATGGGCGGGCCTACAGCGGGCAACATGCGGGCGTGCTGCGCTGGCTGCCGCAGGCGTTTCCGCACAGCGTGACGGGGATGTACCTGTTCGACGGCGGGCTGAGCCTGCTGGCCTGCGCGGTGATGGCGGCCGTGATGCTGCGGTGGATGCGGAGCGAGGCGCGGTAGCCAGTCGCTATTTGCTGAGCTGGATGGAGACGATCTGGCCAGTGACGCGGGGGTCGGATACGTCGGCGTACTCGATGCGGGCCTTCATTCCGTCGAGCGTGTGGCAGACATCGATGTCGTGTTCAGGAACGAAGTTCGCAGTGGTGAAGGGGATCTTCATGTAGTTGTTGCTGTAGAGCGAGAGGGTCTTTGGGGGCTGCACGAGTTGCAACGTAAAGATGGTGGGGTAGGCGCAGTTGACGGCGTGGAGTACGCCGCTGGCGGTGTGGTGCGGGCCGGCCGCGGAGTCGGGGGGATAGGGTGGTGCGTCGGGTTCGGCGGCGTGTTCAGGGTTGAGCGTAATGGTGTGAACTGAGCCGTCGGCGCTTGAGCCGTTGGCCGGCGCAGCCTGCTGCATCACCGCCTGGAACTGCTCAATCTGCTGGATGCGCTGGTTGAGGATGGCGGCATCGCTGGGAGACTTGAAGATGCTGCGTGCGGCTTTTAGAACGCTAAGCGCGCCGCCGGTGTCGCGCCCCTCCATGAGCACAGAGGCAGCGTTGATGCGATAGCTGAGGTCTTCGGGTTCAAGCTGGATGGCTTGGACGTTGGCGATGTGGGCCTCGCTGAGCTTTTCGTGACGCGAGGCGTAGAAGTGGGCCAGCGCATCGTAGGCGGGGGCGAAGGAGGGGTCGAGCTGGATGCTGCGGTGGAGTGCGGCTTCTATGGCGTCGTCGTGGCTTCGGTCGTCGTCCTGCAGAGAGAGAAGCGCGTATTGAAAGAGCGTGAAGGCGCTGGCATCTTTGAGCTGCGCGGCTTGAGTGAACCACCTTTTCGCGCAGGCGTGGTCGTTCTGCAAGGTGCAGATGTCGCCCAGCGTCTCGGCCGCGAGCGCGTCGCTGGGGTCGTTGCTCAGGACGGCTTCGGCGAGGGTCCTGGCTTCGGTCTGACGGTCGTCATAGGCGAGCACGTTGGCGCGGACGGCGTTGGCGGCGTCGGCTGAGAGGGGCAGGACGTGGAGCGTGTTCTCGTCGAGCGTGAAGGTGCTGGTGGTCTTGAAGAAGCTGAAGGAGCCTTGACTGACATAGTCATCGAGCGCTCTTTGGAGTTTTGTGAGATCGCCGAAGACCTGTTGCGCGGCGGTGACGGGGTCTTGATGCTGGGAGAGAGCGAGGGCGTAGTCGCGCAGGCGCGAGGTTTTTTGCTTCGCGTCATTGACTTCAATGTAGTGGACCAGCGCCCATGACTCGGCGTAGAAGACCGAGCCCTTCTGCTCATCGTGATAGTAGGGCGAGCTGTGATCGACGGTGAGCAGCGTGGCGAGCGGCAGCAGCTTGTGCTGGCGGAGGTAGTAGATGTCATCGGGGCTGGGCTGACCGAGCCGGACGTCTTTGCCATCGATGTCGGTGTTCTGGTAGAACTCCGCGAGCCCTTCGCCGAGCCAGAGGGGCATCCACTCGGCCTTGCGCATCACGAAGTGCGTGTACTCGTGATAGACGGTGGCGAAGGGATGCTCCTGCTCGGAGTCCAGCGAGAGCAGGATGTAGTTGCTGCCGGGCGTGCGGAGGAAGAGGCCGGCAAGCTGGAGCTGCCCTTTGGCAAGATAGGCAGCCGGCTCGAGGGCGTTGAAGCCCTTCTTGTCCTTGAGCGCGAGGACGATAATGGGCGAGGAGGCGTCGCTGTGGTTCTGCGGCAGGATGGTGCGGAAGAGCGCACGCATGCGCTCAAACTGGTCCGCGATGTGGCGTGCCTGGTGGTCGGAGCCGTCGGTGACGACGATGAAGTGGTCGGTACGGACTTCGAGCCAGTGCGGAGCGGACTCCGCCGAAGCGCAGCGGACCAATGCCAGAAAGAGACACAACACGAGGAGACGGATGCGCATGGACAGCCCTGAATGCAGATTCGAGATCGTGTAGCGATGGTAGGGCGAGGGGCGAGATTTGTCGAACCGGCGTTGGGGCGAAAGGGCTTGAGCGTTTAGGGTACGTCGATGAACTGGAGGTCCTTCGGCTCGCTCACGATGACAGAGGGAGGGTGGATTGAGGCAGTTCGAGTTGCTCGGCGGGGTGATCGCCGGCGGGGTGGAAGTGGGCGCGGCAGCGGGCTTCGTAGAGGCCGGCGGCGCCGACGACGACCAGCTCCTGGCTGTGGCCGAGGCGCTGCGTGTGGATGGCCGCCGCGCCGCAGACCATGCAAACGGCCGAGAGTTTGGTGACCTTGTCGGCCAGCGCCATCAGGTTCGGCACCGGGCCGAAGGGCTCGTTGGCGAAGGTGGTGTCGAGGCCGGCGATGAGGACGCGCTTGCCGAGCGCGATGAGTTCC
>JAJZFE010000054.1 GCA_021798655.1 Acidobacteriota bacterium
CATCACCGCGACCGCCGACGCCGCCCGCGATGCCATCCCCAGCGCTGCACTGCCCGCTCCCGTCAGCACGCAGCCCACGGCAATCGCACGCGACAGCCGTCCTCTGGCCAGCAGTGCACCGGCAGTCGATCCCACAAAGAACAGGAACAGCAGCCCGCCAGCCTGGCCGTCGTTCAGCGACCACCGCGCCAGCAACTGCGGCAGAAGCGTGCCGGGCAGTACCAATCCCACGCCACAGGCCCCGAAGATCACGTACAGCAGCAGAGTCGCCCTGTCCGGCCAGCCGATGCCCTGCTCTTCCTGCTGCTGCAAAGCTGTCCTCACCGGTGTCGTCCGCGCACCGGCCCGGTCGACTCGCGCACCATCAGCTCGGGTTCCACCTTCGTTGTCTCCGCCACTCTCTGCTCACTCAGCTTCTGCAGCAGGAGGCCCGCAGCCACTCCGCCCATCTCCTGCAGCGGCTGCCGAATGGTTGTCAATCGCGGCGTATAGAACTCCGCAGACAGGATGTCGTCGAACCCCACCACCGACACGTCCTCCGGCACTCGCAGTCCGGCATCATACAGCGCGCGGATCACGCCGATCGCCGCAACATCGTTGAAGCACAATACCGCGGTGAAGTCTCGCCGCCGCGTCAGCAGCTCCTGCACGCTGGCGTGTCCCAGCTCCGGTGAGTTGCTGTGCCGGTCGAGGTGCATCGTCAGGTCGGGCGAGACCTCCAGACCCAGCTCACGCGCCACACGCAGCGTCGCCCGCCATCGGCTGCGCGAGTCCGAGCTGAACAGCTGGCCGCGCATCAGCGCAATCTTCCTGTGGCCCAGGGCGTACAGGTGCCCCAGCGACAGTGCCGCCGCGCGCTCATGGTCCAGCACCACGTTGGACATCCCGGGCACCGACCCATGGCCCGCAATCGATACTGCGGGGCACGACGGCGCCTGCTCCATGTGCGTGTCGATAAACAGCAGTCCGTCCACTCCCCGCGCCAGCAGCAGGCCCGGATAGCACGCGACCAGCTCCTCCTTGTGGCGATGGTGCGCCGTCAGAAAGAAGTATCCCTGCTTCATCAGCACGTCTGCCGCGCCGCTCAGCACCTGCGTGTGGTAGCCGTCTCCCAGCTCCGGCAGCAGCATTCCGATCGTCAGCGTTCGCCGACCGCGCAGCGATCGAGCTACGTGGCTGGGCTGATAGTTGAACTGGCGCGCAGCCTCCCGCACGCGCTCCCGCGTTCGCTCCGGAATCGACCGGTTCGGCGCATCGTTCAGTACAAACGAGACCGTCGCAGGACTCAGGTCAAGGTGTTCCGCCAACATCTTCAGGCTGACCGGCCGCGCCGACTTCGTTGGGGGAACAGAACCTTTTGTCGCCATGATTGTCTGCCAGTCTATTGCACTGCGTGCCCTCTCACAACACGGCCGCGCTCGCGGCTCTTCTCCGAAACCGCATAATCCAGTAAACTAATCCTGCAGGAGAGTTGGCAGAGCCCGGTTGAATGCACCTGACTCGAAATCAGACATCGTCGCAAGGCGATCGGGGGTTCGAATCCCTCACTCTCCGCCACTTCTTCCTTACCCACTTCTCATTTCTCCTCCGCTGGCCGGGCGCATCCGCCACGGTCGCTCCCGTCGGAGCCTTTCCTCCCGCGTTAGAATCGCCGCATGGATATCCAACGCATCGGCAGCCAGCCCTCGGCCAGTGGCTCCGCTGACTGGTTTACAGGCTCGGTTCGTGTCGACCCGCTCTTCCGCGCTCCCGAACCTGCTCGGCTCGTCGCAGCCTGCGTCACCTTTGAGCCCGGCGCGCGCACCGCCTGGCACACACACCCTCTCGGCCAGACCCTCATCATCACCGCCGGCTGCGGCTGGGTACAGCGGGAAGGCGGGCCCGTCGAAGAGGTCCATCCCGGCGATGTCGTCTGGTTCCCTCCCGCCGAACGACACTGGCACGGTGCGACTGCCTTCACCGCGATGTCCCACATCGCCATGCAGGAGCACCTGAACGGCAAGACCGTCGACTGGATGGAGCAGGTCTCCGACGCCGACTACGCGCGCTGAGCCCTCACGGCTCGCCCGACGCGTGCCTCCAGCGATACACTCCTCCGGTCTGCCGAGGAACCTCTGTGCGCCGAGCCAAACTCCGTTGCCTCATCGTTGCCGCCATCACTGCGACCTCTCTCCTGCGCGCCCAGCAGGTCGACATCACGCACACCACGGCCGATCTGGCCCAGGCCCTCGCCGCGGAGACACCGGCGCGTTTCGCGGCACATCCGCCCGCAGCCTCTCTGGTCATCGTCGTGGACGACTCCCAGCGCTTCCAGACCATCGACGGTTTCGGCGCGTCGCTCACGGACGGCGCCGCATGGCTGCTGCACGACCATCTCTCCGCCGGGCAGCGACAGCGCGTGATGGAGACGCTCTTCAGCCCGCAGCGCGGCGTCGGACTCAGCTTCCTTCGCCAGCCCATCGGCTCCACCGACCTCTCGCGCGGGCCGTACACCTTCGACGATCTGCCCGCAGGCGAGCAGGACCCCGATCTCCTCCGCTTCTCCGCACACCACGACGATGCGGACGTCTTCCCGCTGCTCCGCGACGCTCTCCGGCTCAACCCGCAACTCACGCTCATGGCCACGCCGTGGAGTCCGCCGGCCTGGATGAAGACCCGCTCCACGACCTTCGGCGGGCAACTCAGCGACGACGACCTGCCCGTCTACGCCGACTACCTCATTCGCTCCGTGCAGGCCTTTGCCAGCGCGGGCGTTCCCATCCAATACCTGTCCGTGCAGAATGAGCCGCTGTACGAGACGAAGGACTATCCCGGCACGCTGATGACCGCCGAGCAGCAGATCCGCCTCATCGGCCAGTTCCTTGGCCCGGACCTGCAACGCGCAGGTCTCGCCACACGCATCCTCGCCTACGACCACAACTGGGACCATCCGGAGTACCCGATCGCGGTGGCCTCCAGCCCGCTTGCCGCACCCTTTGTCGCCGGTTCCGCCATGCACTGCTACGCGGGCGACGTGAGCGCGCAGAATGAGATTCATCGTCAGGTTCCCGACAAGGGCATCTGGCTGACCGAGTGCTCCGGCGGCACCTGGCAGACCGATGCGCCGCTCCTCGCCACGGCGCGCCTGCTCATCGAGGCCACGCGCGACTGGGCTCGCTCGGTCGTGCTCTGGGGCCTCGCCACCGACTCCGACCACGGTCCCCACGCCGGCGGATGCGGCACCTGCCGCGGACTCATCACAGTCGACCTGCACAGCACGCCCACGACGGTCTCGTACAACGGCGACTTCTACGCGCTGGCGCAGGCCAGCCGCTTCGTCCACCCCGGAGCCACACGGATCGCCTCCACTACGTTCGGCCGCGACAGCCTGGAATCCGTCGCCTTCCAGAATCCCTCCGGCGCAATCGCCCTGCTCGTCCTTAACAGCGGCAAAGCGACTGCGGAGTTCCAGGTCCGCTGGAACGCACGCAGCTTCCAGGCGACGCTCCAGCCGGGCGAGCTGGCCACGTACCGCTGGCCCGCGCGATCACTGGCAGCAGTGCCCGCGCGGGCTGCGGCTCTCCGCTGACGCGTTGGGAGCTGTGCAGGCTCGCCTACCTGCGAGCCTGCCTGCCTGCGACCGCTACCAGACCTTGCAGGTCGGCGTGTGGACCATCGGCTGTCCGGCCTTGCAGCCGAACGCCTTCTGGAACTGCGGCAGGTTGGACACTACGCCGTTGATGCGCGCAAACCCCGGCGAGTGCGGGTCGGTCGCGGCATGGAGCCGCAGGTCCTCCGGCCGCGCGTTCTCGCAGGCCCACTGCGCCATGCCGATGAAGAACCGCTGGTCCGGCGTGAAGCCGTCCGTGCTGGTGAGCTTCGCGCCTTCGGTCTGCTTCTTCCAGGCCATGTAGGCCAGCAGCGTGCCACCGAGGTCGGCGACGTCCTCGCCGCTGGTGAGCTGGCTGTTGATGTGGATGTCGTCGACGACGACGTAGCCTGCGTACTGATTGCGCACGCAGTTGATGCGGTCTTCGAAGCCCTTCGCATCGGCGGCGGTCCACCAGTCGCGCAGGTTGCCCTCGGCGTCGAACTGGCGGCCTTCGTCGTCGAAGGCGTGGGTGAGCTCATGGCCGATCGTTGCGCCGGTGTTGCCGTAGTTCGGTGCGTCGTCCAGCCTGGGGTCGTAGAGCGGCGGCTGCAGCACGCCCGCGGGGAAGTTGATGTCGTTCATCTGCGGGTCGAAGTAGGCGTTGACGGTTGGCGGTGTCATGCCCCACTCGTTCTTGTCCACCGGCTTGCCCAGCTTGTGCCATTGGCGATACTCCTCGAACTCCATCGCGCGCAGCACGTTGCCGTAGTAGTCATCGGGCTTCACGGTCAGCGAGCTGTAGTCGCGCCACGTCTCGGGATAGCCGATCTTGTTGCGGATGGCGTGCAGCTTGCGCAGCGCCTCGGTCTTGGTCGCAGGGCTCATCCAGGTCAGCGCGTCGATCTCGGTCTGCATGGCGGCTTCGATCTGCGTGGTCATCAGCTGCGTTCTAGCCTTCATGTCGGCGGAGAACGTGCGTGCGACAAACTCCTGTCCAAGCGCTTCGCCGAGGTTGCGATCGACCGCGCGCGTGCAGGTCTTCCACCGCGGCGGCATCGCGGGAACGCCGCGCAGCGTCGTCGAGTAGAACGCGAAGCTCGCATCGGCGTACGGCCTGGACAGATACGGAGCCGCGGCGCTGATCTCGTGGAAGATCATGTACGCCTTCAGCGCGGGCAACGGCTCGGTCGCGAGCTCCTGGTTCATCGCCTTGAGGAACGCGGGCTGCGAGACGTTGAGCGACTCGACGTTGTGCGCGCCCTGCATGGTGAAGTAACCCTTCCAGTCGATGGACGGCGCGAGCGCCTGGAGCTGCTCCATCGTCATCAAGTGGTAGGTGTTGTGCGGGTCGCGCTGCTGCACGCGCGTGAGCTGCGCTTCGGCCAGGCTGGTCTCGATGCGCAGCGTTGCAGCCGCGTCGGCCGCTGCCTGCTCGGGATTTTCGCCCAGCAGCGCGAGCACCTGCTTGATGTACTCGACATACTGCGCGCGCAGCTTCACGCTCTTTGCGTCCGTCTTCGTGTAGTAATCGCGGTCGGGCAGGCCGAGACCGCCGCCGCCGATGCCGACGATGATCGTCGCTGCGTCCGCCGCGTCCTGTTCGGTTCCGGCGTCGAAGAAGAACGTGCCGAGGCTGCTGCGATGCAGCTGCGCGATCTGCGCGTAGACCTCATCGCGGGAGCGCAGACCCTGCAGCCGGGCGATGGTGATCCGCACCGGATCGTCGCTGGCCTTGTCGATCGCGTCGGTCGCCATGCAGGAGGCGAAGTAGTCGCCGACCTTCTGCTGCACCGGTGTGCGCGCGGCGCTGGGCTTGGCATCCTGCTCCAGAATGCCCCACAGAAACTGCTGGTTGTCGTTGGCCAGCTTGGCGTACACGTCCCACGTCGCCTGGTCGGCGGGGATCGGGTTGCTCTTCTGCCATCCGCCGCAGGAGTAGGTGTAGAAGTCGACGCAGGGGTCGACGGTCTTATCCATGCTGGCAGGATTGAGCGAGGGCGAATACGGCATCGCGGTGAGCGGCTGTGCGGCCTGCTGCGGCCGGGCGGGACAGGCCGCCAACGCGGCGGCGGCAAAGGCGAGGGCTTGGACTGCAGTCCTGATACGGTTCAAGGGGAAAGGTCTCCTGTCGGCCATCCTACACAGGCTGCGCGGCGGCGGAAAGATGACGCTTTGAGCCGACGCAACAGAGCCCGCTCAGTAAGCGGGCTCTGTAAACCAACTAGAAGTCTGGTGCCGAAAAGAGGACTCGAACCTCCACTCCCTTGCGAGAACGTGGACCTGAACCACGCGCGTCTGCCAATTCCGCCATTTCGGCTCACCCTCAGCGTACCGCTCGTCCAAACCAGCGGCGCAGCTGCTGCGTGAGTCTTGAGTGTACCAGACCGGGCCGCCGCTCACCAAACCACTCGCCGCGCGCACGGGTTACACTCATCAGAAGCCAGCGCGACCAGCAAGCGCGCCTGCCTGCATCCGATCCTTATGCCCAAGCCCAGCCTCGACGCCTCGGAACAGATTCCCACCGCCACTGCGCAGGAGATTCGGCGCATCGCGCATGACCTCTCCAACTCGCTGGAGGTGATTGTGCAGACCAGCTACCTGCTGAACCTGGCCGAGCTGAAGGGTCCGGCGGCCGAGTGGCTTGCCATGCTGGACAGCGGCGTGACCAAAGCGCTGGAGCAGAACCACGCGCTGCGCGAGTTCATCAAGCATCACTCGGCTCAGTAAATCACTCGGCTCAGTAGCCCGCTGCGATGGCGGCGACGATCCTGTCCAGGGCGGTGCGGTCGGCGGATCCGCCGGGGCTGTGGTTGTCCACGAACAGAGACACGATGACCTCTCTTCCGCTCGCGCACCGGACGTAGCCGGAGAGGCCGCGCGACTCGCCGAGCGTGCCCGTCTTGGCCAAGACGTTGCCCTTCAGCGGCGCGTCCTTGAAGCGGCTGGCCAGCGTGCCATCGACGCCGCCGACGGGCAGCGACGCCTTCCAGGCCGCGAACCAGGGCTGTCGCGCGGCGAAGGCCAGCAGTTGCGCGGTCGCGCGCGGCGTCACC
>JAJZFE010000430.1 GCA_021798655.1 Acidobacteriota bacterium
TACTGCTGCGTCTCGATCGCCGTATCCACCGCCGGATACCAGATCACGACATCCAGCTCATGCTGTGCCGCGCCGCGCCAGTTCCGCTGCTCCGCCGGATGCAGCACCCGCGTCGTCACGCCCACCCGCGCGGACGCATCCACCAGCACCGGCTTCGGCCTCTTCTCCGCCGAAGCACGCAACACCCACAGCATCATCGCCGCAACCCACACGCGCTTCATACCCACCAGCCTAACGCGCACCTGCCTCTACTCCCTATTCCCTGCGTCCTATTCCCTGCTTTCACCCAGCATCCGCACCTGCTTGATGTAGCTCTTCGAATCGAACTTGCTGCCTGTGCTTCCGCCCGACATATACCGCCGCTTGCCGAAGATCGGCCTATCGAACCACGCGCGGTCGAACTTGCCCAGCATCGACCACGCCACACCCGCATAGCCGTTCGGATCGCGGCCATCCAGCTCATACTTGTCGTTCAGGTAGATCGCCCACGCCATCGCGGTATCGATGTCCGGCGTCCACTCCAGGATCTTCTTCGCCCAGTACATGCGCAGGTAGTTGTGCATCCAGCCGTAGCGCACCATCTGCAGCTGCGCGGCGTTCCACAGCTCGTCATACGTCTCGCCGCGCTCCAGCTGCGGCAGCTTATACAACACCTCGCGCTCGTCCTTCGCGTGCTCGTCGATGGTCTGCCGCGCCCAGTTGTCCGCGCAGCCCGGCGAGTCGTACTCCGGCTGATAGCGCACAAAGTTCACCGCCAGCTCGCGCCACACGATCAGCTCGTTGAAGTACCCATCGCGCGCCTTCTGCAGCCGCGGATTCGCCTTCGCCGCCGCGTCCACCGCCAGCGCAATCGTCACCGGCCCAACGTGCCCAAAGTGCAGCCACGGACTCATCTTGCTCGACCCATCCGTCTCCGGATGGCTGCGATCGCGGTCATACGTCTCCAGCCCGACCGAGCAGAACTGCTCCAGCCGGCGCATCGCCGCATGGTGTCCGCCCTGCCACGCCGCTACCGGCAGCACACTGCGGTCGAACTCCTCCCAGCCTTCCGTCATGTCCGCGCGCACATCGTCCGCGTGCAGGCCGCGCGGTTGCTTCCACGCCATCTCCGCAGCAGGATTGTCATACGGCACCAGAAAATCCGGCAGCGCGCGATACAGCCGCGGCCGCGCCACCGCCGCGCTGAACTGCGCCTTCTCCAGCAGCCGCGACGGCACCACAACGTCCGCGTCCACCGTCCAGTAGGGCACCGTCAACGTCTCGGCCATCTTCACGCGCCAGCGTTCGGGCTCGCGCATCGGGTTCTCGTCGCCGATCACCATCGCCGCGCCGACATCGCTCAGAAACGGCTCCAGCCGCTGGTTCGGATGCCGCCGCATCACAAACCCCACACCACGCGCCGCGCAGTCCTCCTCGATATCCGCAAGCCCCTGGTTGAGGAACGCATAGTGCCGCAGGTTCGCGCTGGGAAAGTTCTTGATGCCCGCAAAGTACGCCACCACCGGCAGACCGAGCGCGTTGCCACACTGCACAGCCTTGTCCAGCGCATGATTGTCGCGCCCGCGCTGCGACCGCTGCATCCAGTAAACAACGCACTTGCCCTTCGCAACGCCCGCAGGCGCGCCGCCGCGCCGCACCGTCACCCGCGGATCATCCGCCAGCAGCTTCAGCGCCTCCGGCACGCTGGGGTCGTTCGCCATCGCCTCGGCCACCTGCGCGTACATCGCATCGCGTTCCTGCGCCGTCATCGTCATCCTTCCAGCATCTCGCATCTGCGTTCCACAATCGGCGGTGCCGTACCATCTTGGCTACGAGACCTGCCATGACAATTGATCCCATCAAACCCGAATCGGCCAACTACACCGCTCCGGCTCCCGCGACGGTCGAGCCCGTCACGCTGCGCCCGGCCACGCTGGACGACGCCTCCGCGCTCGCTCTCATCGCTGCGGCGACGTTTCTGGAAGCCTTCACCTGGATGCTGCCCGGCCGCGACCTCGTCGCCCACTGCGCCCGGAACCACGTCGCCAGCGCCTACGAAGGGTACCTGGCCCAGCCCAACACGCGCTGCACGCTGGCCACCGCCGGCCCCTTCCCCGGCAACCAGTCGCCCGTCGGCTACACCCTCCTCTGCGACCCCGAACTGCCCACCGTAGAGACGCTGCCCACCGATGCCGAGCTCAAGCGCATCTACCTGCTCTCGCGCTTCCGCGCCGAGCCCGTCGTCGACCACCCCGGCCTGCGCCCGGCGGAGGCGCTGCTGCAGCTCGCCATCGCGGACGCCCGCGCCCTCGGCCGCACCCGCCTGCTGCTCGGCGTCAACGACGGCAACCAACGCGCCCTCGCCTTTTACTACCGCAACGGCTTCACCGCCATCGGCACCCGCACCTTCAACGTCGGCACGCTGCTCTGCTCCGACCTCATCCTCGCCCGGGAGCTGTAGCTCGCATTCACTCTCTGATACAGTGGTGCACATCCACTCCCGAGGTCTTTCGTGGCAAAAGTGACCCTGCAGGTCAAGAGCATCGCATCCCTCATCATTGCGACTGCGGCAAGCATCTCGTGGGGTATTGCCGGCCGACGATTCGACGGCCACACGCAAAGCTGGCCTACGCCAGCCGTGATAGGCACGATGGCCTTGCTCCTCCAGGCTGGCCTTATCTTTGTCGAGTCAAAAGAGGAAGAAGAGTTATCATTGACTCGGAAGGGACGGCTGGCCAGTGAGCAGCAATCCATCGCGGAAAACGAAAAGCTGAGCACACGCATTCAGAGCGAGATCGAGTCCGGGAATCCAGAATCAGCAGAGAAATGGGTAGCGTTCAGGAGAGATCACTATGGAAAATGAGATCTACATCGCCAATCGGCTCGCTGAGACACTGAAGAAGCTACCCGAAGAACAGCAGAACCGCATCGCGAAGCTGATCGACTCGTTGGGCGGCGATGGCTGGAAGAACAGTCAGGTAGTCGCGGCCGACAACTCGCAGGGAGGTGGTCTGCGTGCCCGCCTCTCGGGCGATCTCCGGCTACTCTTCCGTTACGCCCCCGAACAGCACGCGATCATCGTCACCGACGTTGCCTCCATGCAGGAACGCGAACTCGCCGCCGCCAGTTAGTTCAAAACCGACCCTTGAAGTGCCGGTCACTGGTTTTGCTCTTTCTGTAAGGAGTTCTTGTTTGCCCAAAAATCCAACGACTGTGCCCGGATACACCAATCAAAACAAGCAGTCTCTTCTCGAACGCACATCTTTTCCATCCACCACCTTTCGTGGCCAGGTCATCTATCGGATGAAATGCGGCAACTGTAAACACGTCTACGGCGCTAACGGATGCGATATTCACATCCGTAAGTGCCCCAACTGCCAGTCCGGCACGCGCGGCGAGCCCCTCCGCGAGCCGCCGCCGACACTCGACTTCGGAGCCTAGAACAGCTCCAGCCAGGGGTACCCCCCTCCCCCCCCCCTCGATTTTTGCTTGATCTCTGGAATCAACAGGTTACGCGGTTCTGTGGCTGCAAAATATTGATTGCAGAGATTTTACGGGCATAATATTCAAAACATTGGAGTTAGGGATGATTTTGGTGGGATGAGGTTTTATGGCCGGTTTCCAGTGCGCCGGTTTCCAGTCGCCAGTTCATCCCCTGCTTCGATTGCCGGTTTTTCCCCTATTTCTATTGTAGCCAGCGAAAGGCATGGAATATGTTTTTGATTTTTGCGGCGTAAGGCGTTATTGGGGAATGCGTTACGGGTTTCGTGGGAGAGGTTGGGGGTTGACAGGGAGAGTTTGGCCGGGAAAGTCGCGAAAAAAATGTAGTAGAGGCTGAGCCTGCAGAAGAGGTTCCGGGGCGAGCTCTCCGGTGCCGACGACGGTAGATCGCAAGGCGACTTAAATACTCCAACTGGCAAACGAATCCGCATCGCAAACGATGTATTTTGTTCTATCTGCGAACGGAAATCCGATAAGCGAACGCTTGGAGATGGGTCGATAAACGGTTAGAATCGCTCCATGCCCATCCGTTTCTCCCTGCTTCCGCACTGCGAGCCTGCTGCATGGCTCTAGCGTCCGGCCTCCATCCCCGCCTCGCCGAGATCACCCAACGCATCGTCGATCGCAGCCAACCCGCCCGCGCCCTCTACCTGGAGCGGATCGCCGCGGCCGTCTCGCGAGACCACTCCACGCGCTCCGCCCGGGGCTGCGCCAACCAGGCTCACGGCTTTGCCGCCTGCAACGCGCACGACAAGCAGCTGCTCCGCATCGGCGATGTGCCCAACCTGGCCATCGTCACCTCCTACAACGACATGCTCTCCGCGCACCAGCCCTACGAGCGCTTCCCGGAGCTGATCCGCGAGGCCGCGCGCGAGGCCGGCGGAGTCGCCCAGGTCGCCGGCGGCGTGCCCGCCATGTGCGACGGCATCACGCAGGGCGAGATCGGCATGGAGCTTTCGCTCTTCTCCCGCGACGTGATCGCGCTCTCCACCGCCGTCGCGCTCTCGCACCAGACCTTCGACGCGGCTGTCTACCTCGGCATCTGCGACAAGATCGTGCCCGGCCTGCTGATTGGCGCACTCAGCTTTGGGCACCTTCCCGCCGTCTTTCTGCCCAGCGGGCCGATGCCCTCCGGCTTCTCCAACGACGACCGCAAGCACCTGCGCCAGCGTTTTGCCGAGGGTCTGGTCTCCCGCGAAGAGCTGCTGCAGGCCGAGTCCGACTCCTACCACGCGCCCGGCACCTGCACCTTCTACGGCACGGCCAACACCAACCAGATGATGATGGAGATCATGGGCCTGCACCTGCCGGGCTCCAGCTTCGTCAATGCCAATACTCCCCTGCGCGACGCGCTGACCCGCGAGGCCGTGCGCCGCGCGCTCGGGCTGACCGCGCTGAACGGCGGCCGCCACTACACGCCGCTCGGCCGGATGCTGGACGAACGCGTCTTCGTCAACGGCCTGGTCGGCCTGCTGGCCACCGGCGGCAGCACCAACCACACGATGCACCTGGTCGCGATGGCCGGGGCCGCGGGCATCCAGCTCGACTGGGCCGACTTTGAGGACCTCGCAGCCATTACCCCGCTGCTGGTTCGCGTCTACCCGAATGGCAAGGCCGACGTGAACCACTTTCACGCCGCCGGGGGCATGGGCTTCCTGTTCCGCGAACTGCTGGCCGCCGGGCTGCTACATCCGGACGTGGAAACCATCGCCGGCCCAGGGCTCGCGCGCTACACAGAAGAGCCCTTTCTGGCCGCCGACGGCAGCCTGACCTGGCGGGAGAGCCCCACCGCTACTGGTGAGTACAAAATCCTGCGCCCCGTCGCCGAGCCCTTCGAACACCACGGCGGCCTGGGCGTTCTACACGGCAACCTCGGCAAAGCGATCGTCAAAACCTCCGCGCTGGCCGAAGAAAATCACGCGATAGAGGGCGAAATCCGCATCTTCCACTCGCAGGAGTCGATGCAGGCGGCGTTCAAGGCCGGCGAGCTGACGCGCGATGTGATCGTCGTCGTTCGCTTCCAGGGCCCCCGCGCCAATGGGATGCCGGAGCTGCACAAGCTGCTGCCGCCGTTGCAATCGGTACAAAACCACGGCTACAAGGTGGCGCTGATCACCGATGGCCGACTCTCCGGCGCGTCGGGCGACGTGCTCTCGGCCATCCACCTGACGCCGGAGGCCGCCGACGGAGGCCCGATTGCCCGGCTGCGCGACGGCGACCGCATCCGTCTGGACGCCTACACCGGCGAGCTGACAGCCCTCGTCCCGGAGGCCGAGTTCGCCGCCCGCCCGCTGGCGACCAAAGACTCTTCGGCTCAACAGTTTGGCGTGGGCCGCGAGCTGTTCAGCGTCTTCCGCCACACCGTCGGCACCGCCGACCAGGGCGCGTCCATCTTCTCCGGCAACCACCTGTAACGCCAGCCCACCCGATCGTCGCTCCGTTCTGACCAGAATGCGCTATGATTCTAGTCAGAATGGAGCGCGCGATGGCAGCTTGGCAGGTACAACAGGCGAAGAGTCGGTTCAGCGAGTTGATTGAGGACGCCCAGACCAAAGGCCCGCAGATCATCACAAAGCACGGGGCTGAGACGGCTGTGGTGCTCTCCATCAACGAGTACAGGTCGCTGACATCTGTCGAACCCCGCATGGACCTTGCCGAATTCCTCTTGAGAAGTCCAAAGTTCCTGACGGATGAAGAACATGACGAGATGTTTGGCAACCTGCGCGATCCGAACGACACCGGTCGCAACATTGACTACCTCTTTGAGGACGATGACGCATGAGCCTCAACGGCTACCTCATAGACACCAACGCCCTGTCCGAGACGCAGAAGCTCAGACCACACCCCTCCATCACTGCGTTCTTTGAATCCGTTCCGGGGTCCCTTTTACACCTCAGCGTCCTCACCCTCGGCGAACTCAGGAGAGGATCTCTCATCAAGCGTAGGCGTCATCCCGGGATGACTGATCGATACGCGCTCTGGATCGACACCCTCGAACGAACCTACTCCGATCGCATACTGCCGATCGACAAGGCAACAGCCACACTCTGGGGTGAACTATCCACAGGGCCCACCCGCCCGGCCATCGATTCATTGATCGCCGCAACAGCCATCGTCCATGACCTAACGCTGCTCACA
>JAJZFE010000073.1 GCA_021798655.1 Acidobacteriota bacterium
GCCAATGAAAGTAGGCGACGATCAGGCCGCCGGCAACAGGCCCAAGCATGGGAGCGATGAGCGCCGGTATCGACACAAAGCTCATCGCACGGATGAGTTCCGATTTCGCAAATGTGCGAACGAGCGTAAGCCGTCCGACCGGCACCATCATGGCGCCACCGCAGCCTTGCAACAGCCGGCACGCGACAAGCAGATGAATGTTCGGCGAGAGACCACAGAGCAGAGAGCCCAGCGTGAAGAGACCGATGGCCGAGGTAAAGACTCTGCGTGTCCCGAAGCGGTCGGCCATCCAGCCGCTGATGGGGATGAAGACAGCGAGTGCAAGCGTGTAGCTGGCCAGCACCGACTTCATGCTGAGCGCCCCGACGTGCAAGGCTGTCGAGATCGACGGCACCGCTGTGTTCAGGATGGTAGTGTCGAGCGACTCCATAAAGAATGCAACAGCGACGAGCCAGGGCAACAAGGCTTTGCTGCTAGGCGTCACGGCGTCTACTGTCACTGTCTGTTCAGGCATCGTCCGCAGGATTCCTCAGAATCTATGATGCCTGAAGACCCTGCTGTGAATCCCACCGGCTGCCTTGACACACGCGGTATTGCGAGTGTCGACTCAGTAGTGCGTTTCGGCCTACATGGCCATGCTGTTCCCTGCAGCAACAGGCGTCTACCCACGCACCCTTCCACCAACACCTTCCGTCGAAACAACCCGTGTAGCTCCAACTTGTACGTACCTCCGGTCTCCACAAGGTACCCGATCAAGACAACTCCCCGCAGAACCAGTCGCCGACAGTGACCTGTTTTTACACCGCCACAAACCGCCGCGCTCCGTAGCGCTATAGACGAACAGTCCAGCAGGTTCAAAACATACCGACGCGAATCACTCTTTGACCCGCCGCGCGAGGTTTGTTATAAATGGTGAAGAGCAAACGCGCTCGAAACGCACTGGAGCAGGATGTGTGCAGCCACCTCGGCAGCCCTTCTTGCAGCCATCGTTCTACAAGCGATCCTGAGTAGCTCAATGGCAGAGCATTCGGCTGTTAACCGAAGGGTTGTAGGTTCGAGTCCTACCTCAGGAGCCATAACAATATAAGAACCATTCAGTTTCAAAAGCCACCCAAGAGGTGGCTTGCTTCGTTTTGCTGCGGTTGTCGTTTTGGTGCCTGTTGGGACAGGCAGGATGAAACATAGTTTGGCGCTGGGGATCATGGAGAACTGACCCGACCCGCTTCACGGAGCCAGAAGCGATGGGGTTTTCGGCTTGCGTGGTTGGGCTCTCGGGGTCCAGACATCTGGACGTGAATGGGCCACACTCCAGCCCTTTGCCATTCTGGGAATCTCCCGTCCATACTTCCTGGAAACAGGCATCGCCTCTTCGGCCATCCTCCTATACTTGCCGTCATGGCTAACGATCAGCCCGGCACCACAGGCCCTTCGACTCCCCTCCCCTTCGTCGCCGCCACCTTCCAGCTGCCGCTCGGCACCAGCCAGATCGCCTGCTCCGTGCCCGTCCCCGCTGGCCCCATCGGCATGACCCAGCTCATCCCCTCCCTCCACCATCTCTCCAACACCCTCACCGCCGCCGCGACCGACCTCACCGCCAGCCAGGCAGCACCCGTCTCCTGCCGCAAGGGCTGCTCCGCCTGCTGCCGCCAGCTCATCCCGCTCACGCTCTATGAGGCAGAGGCTCTGGCCGACGCCATCCACTCCCTCCCTCCGCAGAGCCAGGCCCTCCTCGAAGCCCGCTTCGAAGAAGCACTCCGTCAGCTCTCCCCCAGCGGGCTCCTCCCCCGGCTCGACCCTGAACGCCTCCCTCCGCCCCACTCTCCCGAACGCGAACAGCTCGCCCTGGACTACCTCGCACAGCGCGTCGACTGCCCCTTCCTGGAAGACGACGCCTGCACCATCCACCCCATCCGGCCGCTCGTCTGCCGCGAGTACCTCGTCACCTCCCCGGCAGCGCACTGCGTTGCGCCCACCCCGGAGACCGTCGCCCGCGTCCCCCTGCCCGTCAGCCTCTCCCAGCACCTCGCCAACTACGCCCGGCGACAGACCGCCCTCCCCGCCGGATGGTTCCCGCTCATCCACCTCTTCGCCTGGATGCGCCGCCGCACCGCCCCGATCGCCGACACGCTCACCCCCGGCCCTCTGCTGCTCGAAGCCCTCCTGCTCGACCGCAGCCCTGCGATCTCTCCGCCCTCCCCGCTCTGAAGCCTGTCAACCCCACCCACCCATCAAACCACTTCCAATCAACGACTTGCACAAAAAATAAATCCGGCCCGATCCGCTATAATAGAACTAGAGCGGTTTTCTCTATCCGAAGCGACGGTCTGTACCGCGTCGCGACGAAGTCCGCCGCTAACACGTCTTTCATCAATACTTTAGCCACAAAACCAGGGGTGGGTACCAAGTCCGAATGTCCGCACTCTTCCCTATCCTCGACGCCGCTCTCGACTCCGCCGTCGCCCGCTCGGCCGACTGGCTCGCCTGCCGGCCCGGCTGTCACCAGTGCTGCGTCGGCGTCTTCCCCATCACCGCGCTCGACGCGGAGGCCCTGAACGCCGCCCTCGCTGCCGCCGACCCGGCGCTCGCCGCCCGCATCCGCCAGCGCGCCGCCGACTCCCGCAGCCGGCTCGCCACTGGCTTCCCCGGCGACGCCACCACCGGCCAGCTCTTCACCCAGCCGCACCACGAAGACGACTTCGACGACTTCGCCAACGACGAGCCCTGCCCCGTCCTCGACCCCGCGACCGGCACCTGCGACCTCTACGCCGCGCGCCCCGTCCAGTGCCGCACCTTCGGCCCGCCCATCCGCGACGACGAAGACCACCTCACCGTCTGCGAGCTGAACTTCGTCGACGCACCACCCCTGGCCGCCTCCATCGCCGAGATGGACCAAAGCTGGCGGCCGCTCGAAGACACCCTCATCACCGAAGCCGAAGCCCGCACCGATCAGCGCTTCCCCACACTGATCGCCTTCGCCCTCCGGTAACTTCTGCCACCAGCGTCCGCATCCGGTCAACACACCCATGCCCGCGCTGCCGGATAATGAATGTTATGGAAGCACCTCTGCAACCCACCGCATCCAAAACCATCACGCTCGCCATTACAGGCGCCAGCGGCTCGCTCTTCGCCATCGAGATGCTCCGCGCTCTTGAGCAGGATGCCCGCGTCGCCCGCGTCCATCTGGTCGTCTCGCCCAGCGCGCTGCGCGTGCTCGCCGAAGAGGCCGCGCTGCCCGGCCGCAGTCATCTCGTCGAGCACCTGCTCGGCGCGCCGTCCACCAAGGTCGCCGCGCTCAACCACGACGACATCGGTGCCTCCATCGCCTCCGGCTCCAGCCCGGTCGATGCCATGATCGTCCTCCCCTGTTCGATGGGGACGCTCGCCGGCATCGCCCACGGCATGGCCGGCAACCTCATCGAGCGGGCCGCCGACGTCTGCCTTAAGGAGCGCCGCCGCCTCGTCCTCTGCGTCCGCGAGACGCCGTTCAACCTGATCCACATTCGCAACATGGCCGCCGTCACCGAGGCCGGAGCGACCGTCTTTCCCGTCATCCCCACCTTCTACAACCACCCGCAGACGGTCGCCGACATCGCCCGCAACTACGTCCACCGCGTGCTGCAGCACCTTGACCTGCCGCAGCCAGGAGCCTACGCCTGGGGCGCAGAAACAACATCCTGAACCCCGCAGCAGGCCCGCAGATAACTCCGCAGCACCAGCACCAGCTCGCGTTGCATCGCCTCAAACAGAACTTCCGCAGCCTGCGACTCCAGCAGCTGCCGCTTCACTCCCGCGATCGTGCTCTGCAACACCGTCGCCACCAGCCGCACGTCGGTCGTCAGTATCTCCGGCGCGCTCTGCAGCAGCGCCACGATCTGCCCATGCACGCGCGCCATGCCAGCCGACGCCACCTTCGCACCCTCCACGTCCGAGCTGATCGCATACATCGCGCGACTGCCCTTCAGGTCGCGCATCTTCACCGCCAGAAACGCCTTTGCCAGCGCCTCGGCCATCTGCTCCACCGGCTGCCCGCGCTGCTCCACGCACGTCCGTTCCACCTCGGCCAGCAGCGCCTCCATGTGCCGCTTCAACGCGGCCCGCAGCAGCGCACTCTTGTTCGGAAAGTACTGGTACAGCGTCCCCACCGAAACCCCGGCCCGCGCCGCCACATTCGTCGTCGTCAACCGCTCCTTGCCCAGCCGCACCAGAACCTGAACAGTCGCCTTCAAAATCGCGTCCACACTCGCCGCCGAACGTGCCTGAACCGGCGATTTCCTTGGCTCTGAGACGGTTGCTGCCTGCGCCATCGAATGCGAACTCCTAACCTGAAGCTTCCTTCATCTAACCACATGCAGCTCGTCAACACGAAACCTGACCCGCTCGCACACGGAGAGACACACATGACCAACCAGCCCCAACTCGGCGGCACCTTCACCTTTCCCGGCACCTCCATCACCGTCCACCGCGTCGGCTATGGTGCCATGCAGCTCGCCGGCCCACACGTCTTCGGCCCGCCCCGCGACCGCGACGAGGCCCTCGCCGTCCTGCGCGAAGCCATCGCCTCCGGCGTCGATCACATCGACACCAGCGACTTCTACGGCCCGCACGTCGTCAACCACCTCATCAAGGAAGCCCTCTATCCCTACCCGCAGAGCCTCACCCTCGTCACCAAACTCGGCGCGCGCCGCGGCGACGACGGCTCATGGATCCAGGACCGCTCCCGCGAGTGCCTCATCGAAGGCGTCCACGACAACCTGCGCAACCTCGGCCTCGAAGCCCTCGACATCGTCAACCTCCGCATGGGCGCCATCGACCGTCCCAAGCCCGGCTCCATCGCCGAAGAAGTGCGTGTCCTCGTCGAGCTCAAAGAGCAGGGCCTCATCCGCCACATCGGCCTCAGCACCGTCAACGCCGAACAGATCGCCGAAGCCCAGACCCTCACCGAGATCGTCTGCGTGCAGAACTTCTACAACGTCGCCAACCGCGAAGACGACGCGCTCATCGACAGCCTCGCCGCGCAGGGCATCGCCTATGTGCCGTACTTCCCGCTCGGCGGCTTCAGCCCCTTGCAGTCTTCCGTCATGGACACCGTCGCAGCCTCACTCGGCGTCACGCCGATGCAGGTCGCGCAGGCCTGGCTGCTGCAGCGCTCGCCCAACATCCTGCTCATCGCCGGAACCTCCAGCCGCGCCCACCTGCGCGAAAACCTCAGCGTCGCCGCGTTGCAGCTCTCGCCCGAGGTCGTAGCTCAACTCGACAGCATCGGCAGGCAGTAATCCACACCGGGCCGTCGCGGCCTCATTGCGGCGACGGTCCCCACGTCCGCATCCCGCCCTGCGGCGCTGGCTGCGCGCGCAGAAAATCAACCATCGCGCTCACCGCCTGGTTCGAACACACCGCCGGAACCAGGTGCCCGCAGCCCTGCATCACATCCAGCTCCGAGCGCGGATCGAGCGTGTGCATCGTCTCGCCGACGGTCGCCAGCGGCAGCAGCAGATCGTCCTGTCCCCACACAATCAGCAGCGGCACCTGCATCTGTCCCAACCTGCCATCCAGCGCGTCTTTCTTGGTCAGCATCGCCGCGATGTTGCGGTCGATCACCCACTGCTGCGCCGCAAATTTTCGCAGCGCGTCGCGCGCCACAAACGACGGCAGCGGCTTCATCGAAGGCTCCAGCAGATGCGCCAGCCGGTTCAGCTCCGCCTCATTCGTCGGATGAAACACCGTGTCCGGATAGCTCCGCACATAGTCCACACCCGCCGCGTCAAACACCACCAGCCGGTTCATCACCTCGGGATGCTCCAGCGCCAGCTCCATCGACACCCAGCCGCCCATCGACCAGCCCACCACGTCCGGCCGCTGCAGCCCCAGCGACTGGATAAAGTCATCCACCAGCTGCGCCTGCGCGTGCATCGAGTAGTCTCCGTCCACCGGCTTCGGCGACCGCCCATAGCCCAGCAGGTCCAGCGCATACACGTGATAGCCCTGCCGGCGCAGCTTCGGCATCATCGTCGCCCAGGCCTCGCCGCGGTCGCCCAGCCCATGCACCAGCACCATCGGCACACCGCCGCCCGGTATCCGCGGCTCCGCCTCATAGTAGTGAATGCGGCCTTCCGGCGTCGCTACGTAGTTGCTCTGAATCCGTTCCAGAAAAAACGTCAGGTGCGTCATCTGCAGCTGCAGCCACACCGGCCGCAGGTAGAACACTGCACCACCGGCGATCGCCAGCACCACCACCCACAACACAAATCGCCGCACCGTTCTCATCGCTGCCCCTGTCTCTCTTCGCCGCTTACTTCAGCGGCTTGCCGTACTCTTCGCCATACACGCAGTGCGCCAGCTCAAACCGCCCGCCGTCAAACTTGTCCGGCCCCTTCAGTTGCCCCACCGCCAGCAATCCCACCACCCAGTAGCTCATCGGCAGCCGCAGCGTCTCGCATACTTTTTCCTGCTCAAAGCCTTCCATCGGCGCAGTGTCATAGCCTAGCGCCTCGGCCATCAGCAGCATGTGGGTGTATGCGATCATCACCTGCTTGTTCAGCCAGCCCTTCATCTGCTCATCGCTGAAGCTGGAGAGATATCCCGGCACGCTCTGCGCGGCCTGCGCGGCATAGC
>JAJZFE010000297.1 GCA_021798655.1 Acidobacteriota bacterium
CCGGTGATGTCGACTTCCTGGAAGGCGTCGGAGCCGAGGACCTTCGACGAGACCTGTCCGGTGATGGCGACCATCGGGATGCTGTCGAGCATGGCAGTTGCCAGGCCAGTGACCAGGTTTGTGGCTCCCGGCCCGGAGGTGGCCATGCAGACGCCGACGCGGCCGCTGGCGCGGGCGTAGCCGTCGGCCATGTGCGATGCACCTTGCTCGTGGCGGACGAGGACGTGGTGGATCGACGGGAACTTGCGGAGCGCGTCGTAGATGGGCAGGATCGCGCCGCCGGGGTAGCCGAAGACGGTAGTGGTGCCTTCGCCGGCGAGTGCGGCCCAGAGGATCTCGGCGCCGGTCAGTGTGGGGTGGGGGTTTGTGGAGTTAGGTGTCATCTGTTCCTCGCGGCGTCTCTAACGTGAATCCGAAATTTGATCGATCGGTACTTGTAGTCCTTTACAAGCCTTGGCCTGTAGGTCAGAGAAAAATGAGTTTGAAGCTGTTTCCTCGATAAATGCTGAATGTGCTCCATGAAAAACTTTGTCGCCTTGCATGCCGATGTACATTTCGGAAATAAACGAACGATATCCGACGTATCCGCCAAATTGGTTCTTAGAATTGAACTCGCCACACAGGTTGTACTCGCCGAAATAGTTATCAGGCATGGAAGTGGAATTAGGATCATGGTACAAAGCGAGACCTCTGAACTTCGCCGAATCCGGATCAGTCAGCTTGTCAGCGACAGACTTTTCGAGTTCGTTCACAAGCATTGCTCTCTGGTTTACTTCGATCATGGTTTCCGCTTCACGACGTTTGGTGTCCTGTACCAAGAAATAAGTAATCGCCAAACCAACCATGCAGAAAATCGCGCCAAGCAGCGCGAATTTATCGGCTCCCGTGTGCTTTCTTGTTTGTGAGGCGAATAGGTCTGTCATGCGCGTATTCCTCCTAGGCTCGACCCATGTTCCCGTGGTGGTTCGTGTGTCGGGCTTACAGCCCTCCGGTTTATTGTGCAGCGTACCTAGGCCTTCGGCCTAGGCTGTTATGCGGGCGGGCCTGCGGCCCTTGTGGTTCTGGTGATGAGGGGCTTTGGTGGTTGCAAGGATCGGGTTCGAGGGCCATAGGCCCGGGGACATTACAGCCCAGGCCGTAGGCCTGGGTACGTGTGGTGTAGAAAGGTCTGAGGGCTGTAGGCCCGACACACCGAGGGAGCCATGGCGCAGACGCTGAGCTTGAATCTGATTCACATCGTCTTCAGCACGAAACAACGGATACCCTTGATCTCCGAGGAGATCAGTTCGGCCCTTCATGCGTACATGGCGGGTACGGCGCGCAGGCTCGATTGCGAGTGCTTTCGAGTCGGCGGCGTTCAAGACCATGTGCATCTGGCGCTGCGGCTTGCTTCGACTCGGACCTCGGCGAAGGTTGTGTCCGAGATCAAGACGGCGTCGTCCGTATGGATGAAGCAGCAAGGAGTTGCCAAGTTTGCCTGGCAGCGTGGGTATGGATTGTTCTCCGTTGGGCCTGCGGACCTGGGCGCATTGATCCGGTACATCGATGGTCAACGGCAGCATCATGCGAAGCGGAGCTTTCAGGACGAGATGCGCGGGTTTTGTGAGAAGTATCATGTGGCGATTGATGAGCGGTATGTGTGGGATTGAGATTTTGTGTCGGGCCTTCAGCCCTTGGGTTCTTGGTTGGTGGCTTACCTAGGCCTTCGGCCTAGGCTGGTATGTTGTCGGGCCTTTGGCCCTCAAAGGCAGAGGCAAAAGCGAAGGCAGAAATAGAAGCAAAGGCAGAAGCAAAGGCAAAAGCGAAAGCAGAAACAGAAGCAAAGGCAAAGGCAGAGGTTAGGTGGTGACCGCTCCCTGGCTGGCGCTGCTGACGGTGTTGACGTACTTGGCGAAGACGCCGCGTTTGTAGCGTGGGGCGGGGGCGACGAAGTCCTTGAGGCGAGCGGCGATCTCTTCGGCGGGGATGTTGAGATTGAGTTCGCGTTTGGGGATGTCGAAGGTGATGGTGTCGCCTTCGCGGACGGCGGCGATGGGGCCGCCGAGCTGCGCTTCGGGGGCTACGTGGCCAGCCATCAAGCCGCGCGTTGCGCCGGAGAAGCGGCCGTCGGTGAGCAGCGCGACGGTCTCGGAGAGCTCGGGGATACCTTTGATGGCGGCGGTGACGGCGAGCATCTCCTGCATGCCGGGGCCACCGCGTGGGCCTTCGTAGCGGATGACGAGTACGTCGTTGGGCTGGATCTTGCCATCGCGCACGGCGACGAAGCACTCGTGCTCGGAGTTGAAGACGCGCGCGGGGCCGGTGTGCGTGAGGCGGTTGTGGCCGGCGACCTTGATGACGCAGCCTTCGGGCGCGAGGTTGCCCTTGAGGATGACCAGGCCGCCGGTGGCCTTGAGCGGCGCCGACCACGGCAGGATGATCTGCTGGCCGAGTGTCTCCTTTGCGGACCTGGCTTCTTCGCGCAGCGGCTTGCCCGTGACGGTAGGCGTGTTGCCGTGGAGCAGGCCTTTCTCGACGAGGCGATGCGCGAGCACGCGGCTGCCGCCGGCACGGAAGTAGTCTTCGGCGACGTACTTGCCGCCAGGCTGGAGGTCGCAGATGAACGGGGTGCGCTCGGAGATGGTGTCGAAGTCTTCGATGTCGAGCGGAATGTTGAGCTCGTGCGCGATGGCGAGCAGATGCAGCACGGCGTTGGTGGAGCCGCCGGACGCGGCGACGGCGGAGATGGCGTCTTCCATGCTCTCGCGCGTGAGGATGTGCGAGGGCTTGACGTTGTTGCGGACGAGGTCCATGACGAGGCGGCCGGCCTCGCGGCTGGCTGCGTACTTGTCGGAAGACATGGCGGGCACGCCGGTGATCTCGATGGGGCTGATGCCGAGGAACTCGCCGGCCATGGCCATGGTGTTGGCTGTGAACTGTCCGCCGCAGGCACCGGGGCCGGGGCAGGCGGTGGCTTCGACGAGGTCGAGCTGCTCGTCGGTCAGGCGGCCCGAGGCGTGCGAGCCGATGGCCTCGTAGACCTGCTGGATGGTGATGTCGATCTGCTTCTGCGAGCCGGGCTGTGCCTTGCCGTCGTCGCCGACGGGCAGGTGGCCGGGCGCGATGGAGCCGCCGTAGAGCATGAGGCCGGGGATGTCGAGGCGGGCGAGTGCCATGATGGCGCCGGGCATGTTTTTGTCGCAGCCGGCGATGCAGACGAGGCCGTCGAACTGGTTGCCGCGGGTGACGAGTTCGATGGAGTCGGCGATGACGTCGCGGGAGATGAGCGAGGCCTTCATGCCTTCAGTGCCCATGGTGATGCCGTCGGAGATGGTGACGGTGTTGAACTCCATGGGCGTGCCGCCGGCTGCGCGGATGCCTTCCTTGACGGCCTCGGCGACATCGCGGAGGTGGTAGTTGCAGGGGCCGACCTCGGTCCAGGTGTTGGCGATGCCGATGATGGGCTTGGCGAGGTCTTCGCGGGTGAAGCCGACGGCGCGCAGCATGGCACGGGCTCCGGCGCGGTTAGGACCTTCGGTGAGGGCGATGGAGTTTGATTTGCCAGTAACGGACATGGATTTCCTTTTTTCTATGCGGTGCGCGAGGTGTAAGGGCCGAAGACGCCGGTGATGTTGCCGCCTTCTACGGAGGAGTCGAGTGTGTAGATGGTGTAGGTATGTCCGCCGGGGCTGACGCGGACGACGATGTGTCCCTGCTGCGATTTGAGCTGCGTGGCGAAGCGGCGATTGAGAAGCGCGTTGGCAGGCAGTAGTTCGGTTGTGAAGACAGCACGTTTTGCGGTGTTGTCCCACGCGCCCATCATGCGCTGCATCTGCGCCGAGCCGGGATGGCCGATATCCCACGAGGGGATGATGTAAGCCTGGGCGTCGAGGTTGTTGGTGAACGCGGCACCGCAGGCGTCAAAGTAGCCGTGATGATTGGCGACGGCGACCTCGGTGCGTCCGGCAGAGCGGGCGACGGGTGATTCGATGTCGAAGCGAGGCTGACGGCCGTCCTGCGTATCGCAGTTCAGATCGCCACCGGTGTAGTAGCTGAAGTCGCCATACTCAAAGCGGGTGGCGATGGAGAAGAGGTTTTCGTTGCCGCGCGCGATGTCGGCAGCAGAGAGATGGTCGAGGTGCGGCTGCACTTTGCCGGCGCTGCGGTCCCACACAGTACCGTTGGCTGCGAGTACGCGTGCGCGAAAGGTCTTGTAAGACGCAGGAGACTGCTTCAAGACAATCTGGCTCGTTGCGCCGACGCGCGCGGGCTCGACGCTACGGCCGTTCTGTACGCGCGTATGCAGCAGGTCGAGATACGTCTGCGCGAAGGGCGCACTGGCGGGGAGCTGGTCGGGTGCGTAGTGCGGGAAGCTGCGGTCGATGCAGGTGGTGATGGGCATGGCCGCATCGACATCGGCTAGGCCGCCGACGTGGTCGGGGTGGATGTGCGTGGCGAGGAAGTAGTCAAGGTGGCTGGAGGGTGCGTGTGCCAGCGCATAGCGCGCCACCCACTGGCCGGGCCGCAACGAATCGTTCGGCCGTGCGGGGTTGATGGTGCCGGCGGGCGCGTCGGTGACGATGCCTGCGTCGATCAGCATCGTGGTGCCGTCGGGGAAGATGAGCAGTGCGCTGTTGCCGCGGCCTGTGTCGATCTGATGGATGTCGAAGTAGCCCTGTTGCCAGCGCGACAGGGGGCTGCCGACGACGGCGGTCTCTGCGAACGCGTGCGGCTCAGACAGGCGCACCGCCGCCGCCCCAGTGGCGAGCAGAAGGCCTTTGAGCAGCGTGCGGCGATCGGGATGGAGATATCTGGACATGCGATCAGGCAGCCGTACCTGCTTTGGGTGCGGACCAGAACTCTTCGTTGTGTTTGGCTTCGTAGGCGTTGAGCTTGTCTTCGTGCTGCAGCGTGAGGCCGATGTCGTCGAGGCCGTTGAGCAGGCAGTGCTTGCGGAACGGGTCGATGTCGAAGTGGGCGTTGAAGCCTTCTGTGTCGGTGACGGTTTGCGCTTCGAGGTTGATGGTGATCTGGTGCTTCGGGTTGGCGGTGCTGCGGGCGAGGAGTGTGGCGACTTCGTCTTCCGTGAGGCGGCAGAGGATGATGCCGTTCTTGCCGGCGTTTGAGAAGAAGATGTCCGCGAAGGTGGGCGCGATGACGGCGCGGAAGCCGTACTGGTTGATGGCCCAGGCGGCGTGCTCGCGGGAGCTGCCACAAGCGAAGTTGCGTTCGGCGATGAGGATCTCGGCGCCTGCGTACTCCGGCTTGTTGAGGACGAAGTCGGGGTTGGGTGTGGTGTTGCCCTGCGCGTCGAAGGTGTAACGCCAGTCGTAGAAGAGGAAGTCGCCGTAGCCGGTGCGCTCGATGCGCTTGAGGAACTGCTTGGGGATGATCTGGTCGGTGTCGATGTTGGGCAATGGCAGCGGGGCGGCGGTGCTGGTGAGGGTGTTGATGGGTGTCAAGGGAAGCTCCTGGCTTTTAGCTTCTAGCTCCTAGCTATAGGCGGGTGAGGTGAAGCAAATTTGAGAGATGGAAGATGAGCTAGCGGCTAGAGGCTAGGAGCTGGAAGCTTTCGTTCCCCAGTTGCGGACGTCGGTGAGGTGGCCGGTGATGGCGGCGGCGGCGGCCATCTCCGGACTGAGCAGATGGGTGCGGCCACCGCGGCCCTGGCGGCCTTCGAAGTTGCGGTTGCTGGTGCTGGCGCAGCGTTCGCCGGGCTGCAGGATGTCGGGGTTCATGCCGAGGCACATGCTGCAGCCGGGCTCGCGCCACTCGAAGCCAGCGGTCTTGAAGACGAGGTCGAGGCCTTCGGATTCGGCCTGGCGCTTGACGGCCTGCGAGCCGGGCACGACCATCGCGCGGACGGTGGTGGCGACGTGATGGCCGTCGATGATCTTTGCGGCGGCGCGAAGGTCTTCGATGCGGCCGTTGGTGCAGGAGCCGAGGAAGACGGCGTCGATCTGGATCTCTTCGACGGGCATTCCGGGCTTGAGGTCCATGTACTCGTAGGCGCGGGTGAAGCTCTTGCGATCGGCGTCGGTGGTGGCGGCGTCGAGTGTGGGCACGGTGGCGTCGATGGTGGTGACCATGCCGGGCGAGGTGCCCCAGGTGACGGAGGGTGCGAGCTTCGTGGCGTCGATGTGGAGGACGCGGTCGTAGGTTGCGCCGGGGTCGGTGGGGAGCGTGCTCCAGTGTGCGACGGCGGTGTCCCACTGCGCGCCTTGCGGCGAGAAGCGGCGGCCTTTGAGGTAGGCGAAGGTGGTCTCGTCGGGGGCGATCATGCCGGCCCGCGCGCCGGCTTCGATGCTCATGTTGCAGATGGTCATGCGGCCTTCCATGGAGAGCGCGCGGATGGCGGAGCCGGCGTACTCGATGACGTGGCCGGTGGCGCCGTCGGTGCCGATGCGGCCGATGATGTCGAGGATGATGTCCTTTGCGGTGACGCCGAGAGGGAGGTCCCCTTCGATGTTGATGAGGAAGGTCTTTGGTTTTGATTGCGGCAGCGTCTGCGTGGCCATGACGTGCTCGACCTCGCTGGTGCCGATGCCGAAGGCGAGCGCACCGAAGGCGCCGTGCGTGCTGGTGTGGGAGTCGCCGCAGACGATGGTCATGCCGGGCTTGGTGGCGCCGAG
>JAJZFE010000232.1 GCA_021798655.1 Acidobacteriota bacterium
GGGGTGAGTGTACGGTGGGAGTTGTTCAACCGGGCGCGGAAGCATGAGTCTGCGATTGCGGCGTCGCATGAGCGGCAGGCGGGAGAAGAGTTGCGGGAGAGCCGGGATGCGGTGACGCGGGATGTGTGGAGTGCGTACATCAGCTACCAGACGGCGCAGCGAAAGAATGCGGCGGCGATGGCGCTGCTGGAGGCTGCTAACCTGTCGTACACGTCGTCGCTGGATGCGTATCGGTATGGCGTAAAGAACCTGATTGATGTGGTGTCGGCGCAGCGGCAACTGGCGCAGGCGAAGCTGGCGGGGGTGCAGGCGCGCTCCGATGTTTTGATGGATGCAGTGACGGTGGACTACGCGACGGGTGTGTTGCTGCATTCGGGCATCCAAGCTGGGACGGGGAGTGTGAGATGAACGTTGCGGGGCGCGGTGTAAGGGCATTAGCCAGCGTGATGGTGTTGCTGAGTGCGGGGTGCAGGGCTGCGCCAGCGTTCGATATCAGCGGCTCATTTTTTCCTGCGTGGATGCTGTGCCTGGCGGTTGGCATTGGGCTGACCTTTGGGGCTCGGTATGGGTTGATGCGTTTGCAGATTGCGGATGAGGTTGGTCCGCCGGCTTTGATTTATCCGTGCCTGGTGGCGTTGTTTACGTGCCTGCTGTGGCTGCTGCTGTTTCGGTGAAGGGATTGGGATGACGATGACGACGAGTGAAGTAGAGCGAGATGAACGCAGGCGCAAGGGCCGCGTGATCGGTGCGGCGATAGTGGTGCTGACGGTGTTGGTGGTGCTGGTGGCGGTGTGGCAGACGGATTCGCATCCGCGTACGGATGACGCGACGGTGCGGGTGAACTACATTACGGTGATTCCGGAGGTGAGCGGTCTGTTGGAGTCGCTGCCGGTCAAGGACAACCAGTATGTGAAGAAAGGCGATCTGCTGTTTTCGATTGATTGCCGTCCGTATGAGTATGTGCTGCAGCAGTCGCGTGCGAATCAAGCGCTGCTGGAGAGCCAGATTGTGGATGACCGGCGGCGGATAGCGGCGCAGGGGAGCGCGGTGGATGCGGCGCGTGCGGGGGTGCAGAGTTCGCATACGGGAGTGGCGGCTGCGGCGAGCAATATTGAGTCTGCTGCGGCTACGGTAGCGCGGGCACAGTCTGCTGCTGCGGCGGCACAGGCGCAGTTGACGCTGGCGACGGCGAATCTTGGGCGGATCGAACCGCTGCTGGCGAAGCAGTATGTGACCTATGAGCAGGTGGATCAGGCGAGGACTGCGGTTCGGGTGGCGCAGGAGAGTTACAACGGGGCTGAGTCGGCGTTGCTGCAGGCGCGGGCTCAGCAGGGGCAGGCGGTTGCGGGCAAGGCTGCGGCGGAGGCGGGGGTGTCGCAGGCGCAGGCGCATCTGGGGCAGGCGATCCATACAGTCGATACGGTGGACACGCTGCTGGCGCAGCGGCCGGTGCTGGCGGCGAAGGTGCTGGATGCGGAGTTGAATGTGGAGCGATGCCGGGTAGTGGCGCCGTTCGATGGCTATGTGACGAACCTGAATATCTCGGAGGGTGCGTATGCGCATCCGGGGGTGGCGATGTTTACGCTGCTGGATATGCGGAACTGGTACGTGATTGCGAACTATCGCGAGTCGAAGCTGCGGTACATGAAGCCTGGGATGCACGCGGACCTGTACCTGATGGGGCATCCGGACCGGCGGTTCAGCGGGACGATCGAGAGTATTGGGTATGGGGTGCTGCCGGAGGATGCGCGGGTGGCGGAAGGGCTGCCGGAGGTGGATCGGACGTTGAACTGGGTGCATCTGGCTGCGCGGTTCCCGGTGCGGATTCACGTGGACAATCCGGATCCTGAGGTGTTTCGGATGGGCGAGACGGCAGTGAGCGTGATTCGGTGATGTTGCGGGTAAGGATGTATGGGCGAGCGTAGCTGGCTGGACTTTATTCGCGATGAACTGGCGCCGTATCCGCAGCGGTTGAGCGGGACGCTGCGGGACACGTTGTCGGTGACGCTGGCGGTGGTACTGGTGATGACGCTGCGGGTGCATGCGGCGGCGATCGGGATCTATTACATATTTTTGCTGGCTCGGCAGACTCCGTCGCTGTCGTTTCTATCGGGTTTGCGGAGTCTGGTCTCGATTGCGGCGGGTGTTGGGAGCTGCCTGCTGCTGATTCAGATGACGGACAACGATCCTATCGCCCGGGTGGTGGGGCTGATGGTGTGCATGGCGGCGACGGGTTTTATGCTGTCGGCGAGCAGTCTGGGAGCAGAGGCGATTGCGTTTTCGCTGTTCTGGTTTACTACGCTGGCGGGGTGGGATGGACATCGTCCGGCGGAGCAGACGGTGGAGTCGTCGTTGTGGGTGGTGGCGGCGACGGCACTGAGCGTGGGTTGTGCGGTGGCGGTGGAGTATGTGTTTGGCGGGCAGAGTCCTGTGGTGAGCCTGAAGGAGGAGATGGAGCGTCGCCTGGAGGCGGTGGAGGAGATCTTTCGGCTGTATGCGGAGGGAGCGGGCGAGGTGTCGCTACAGGGAGTGCGGCGGCGGGTGGTGGTGTTGTCGCATGCAGGACAGCAGCGGATGCAGCGGGTGTATGAGCGGATTGTGGAGCGGAACCTGCATACGCGGGAGTTGCCGCCGGGTACGCGGGTTCGGATTCCGATGCTGGCGGAGTTGATGGACCTGGTGGCGGCTTTCTCGTTGGAGCACCGGAACGGGGTAGACGAGCCGCTGCGGGTTGTGTGCGGGGAGATAGCGCAGTTGTGTGGGCGGACCCGGGCGGGCGATGCCGTTGAGTCGGTGGGGTATGAGGCGTCGCATGGTGAGGACTGGCTGGGCCGGATACGGCAGACGCTGCATGAACTGAACTCGATGCCTGCGGTGGTGGAGGAGACGGAGAGCGAAGTGTTGATGACGCCGTTGACGTCGAGCCAGCAACCAATCTTTGCTGCGGATGCGTTTACCAATCCGCAGCATGTGAATTTTGGGCTGAAGATGTCGGCTGCGGCGACGATTTGCTATGTGTTTTACAACGCTGTGGGTTGGCCCGGCATTGCGACGTCGGTGGTGACGGTGATGATTACGGCGGTGAGTACGACGGCAGCGATGAAGCAGAAGCAGTTGTTCCGGATGCTGGGTGCGGTGCTGGGCGGCGGAATTGGGATTGTGTCGGTGAGTGTGTTGTTTCCTTCGATGGATTCGATTACGTCGCTGCTGGTGCTGGTGGCGCTGGTGACGTTTGGATCAGCGTGGATGGCACGGAGTCCGCGGACGAGCTATGTGGGGATGCAGACGGCACTGGCGTTCTACCTAGTGGCGTTCCAATCGTTTGGTGCGCCGGTGGCGATGGCACCGGCACGGGATCGTGTGGTGGGGGTGGGGCTAGGACTACTGGTGATGTGGTTTATCTTCGACCAGATATCGCCGGTACGGACGGCGTGGGCGATGCGACGGGGCTTTGCGACGCTGTTGCGGGAGACGGCGGAGTTGTTTCGAGTGGGCGCGATGGAGAAGCCCCAGGCGATCCGTCTGGCGGAGGCGAACAAGCTGCGCTACTCGGTAGGGCTGGAGATGCTGCGGTTGCGAGAGATGCATGAAGCGGTGAGCTACGAGTTTGGTGCGGACCGTGAGATGCATATGCGCGAGAGCGAGCGGATTATGCAGGCATCAATTGCTGCTGCGGCGTTGTTCTGGTCGGGGCTGGCCTCGTTGACGCAGGAGTTGGGTGAAGACGCTACGTTGCTGGCGAGGCGGCGGATGCTGGGTGAGAATCTGGAACGGATGGCCGAGAGCTACGAGGGGCGGGGCGTGGTTGCGGTGGAGGAGCGTGGGGCCGGAGTGCCCGGGGTTCCGGTGGAGATGGTGGCGGAGGGTGCGACGGGTGCGATGGCCCGGTATCTGGAGCTGTGCGCTCTTCTGCCAGACACGGACTGATGCTGGTGGATCGCGAGGGAGGGACGACTGGGTGATTGGTAGAGGCTGAGCAAGGCGCTACGTCTTACAATGAATTGGGACGATGGTGCGGATGATCTTGAGAACTGTGTGGCGGCGATGGAGTGTGGTGCTGGCGTGTATGCCGCTGGTGATGTTGGCGGGGTGTCCACAGGATAAGGCAGCAGCACCGGGTAAGGTGAGTGCTAAGAGCACGGCTCCGGCGTTGGGGAGCACAGAGGGTGGGGGCAGCGATGCGAGTGCAACTGCAGGTACGGCGACGGCGGCGCAGGTAGCGGAGAGTGCGGCCAAGTCGCGGAAGGTACAGCAACTGATTGACCGGGTGGAGGCGGCGTACCGGAGTGGAGTGGAGAACTACCGTGCGGCGCGTCTGGATGCGGCGCGTCTGGACTTTGATTCCGCTGTGGACATGATGCTGTCGAGCGGGATGGATGTGAAGGGCGATCCGCAGTTGTCGGACGAGTTTGAGTTGTTGCTGGACCGGGTGAACTCGCTGGAGCTGGCGGCGTTGAAGCAGGGGAATGGATTTTCTCCCACGCTGGAGGCGGCGCCACTGGATGCGGCGAACGAGGTGACGTTTCCTGCGAACGCTGCGTTGACGGCGAAGGTTACCGCGGAGTTGAAAAATACGCAGTCTGACTTTCCGCTGGTGGTGAACGACTATGTGGCTGGATTCATCAGCTATTTTTCGAATTCACCGGGAGGCCATGCACATCTGCTGCGTAGCCTGGAGCGTGCGGGCAAGTACAAGGAGATGATTTCGAAGAACCTGCGGGATGCAGGGGTGCCGCAGGATTTGATTTATCTGGCGGTGGCGGAGTCGGGGTTTCAGCCGCAGGCGTTGAATGCGCGGTCGGGAGCGGGTGGGATGTGGCAGTTCATGCCGACGGGTGCGTATGGGTTGGCGCGGAACGGGTGGTATGACGAGCGGTTCGATCCGGAGAAGAGTTCGAAGGCCTACGCGAAGTACATGAAGACGCTGTACGACCAGTTTGGGGATTGGTATCTGGCGATGGCGGCGTATGACTGGGGTCCGGGAAATGTGCAGCGGGCGGTGATGAAGACGGGGTATGCCGACTTCTGGGAGTTGTACAAGCGCAATGTTCTTCCGGGCGAGACGAAGAATTATGTTCCGGGCATTATTGCGGCGATCATCATGGCGAAGAACCCGACGCAGTATGGACTGGACACGATGGTTCCGGAGCCTGCGGTGGTGTCGGACACGGTGACGGTAGATTATGCGATTGATCTGCGGCTGGTGGCGGATGTGACGGGATCGTCGCTGCAGGAGATTGTGGCGCTGAACCCGAGCCTGCTGCGGATGACGACACCGCGGGAGATGACGTATGACCTGCATATTCCGGTGGGGACGAAGGACGTGTTTGCGGAGCGGGTGAAGGCGATACCAGATGACAAGCGGGCGAGTTGGCGGTTCCATGTGGTGCGTGCGGGCGAGACTCTGGATGGGATTGCGAGTGGGCTGCATGCGCGGGTGAGCGAGATTGCGACGGTGAACGGGATCAACGCTGGGGATGGCGTGGATACGGGCGATGAGTTGGTGATACCGCTGGCGAGTGCGTCGAGTGTGGCTCGTCCACAGCGGTATACGGTACGCAAGGGCGATACGCTGGTGACGGTTGCGGACCGGTTCAATGTGTCGGTGGAGGAGTTGCGGCGGTGGAATCATCTATCGTCGAGCACGATGAAGCCGGGGAAGGTGCTGCATGTTGCGGAGCCGGTGAAGCTGGGACCTGTGACGCGGATTCGTGGCAGGAAGGCACGGAGCGGTGCGGGCCCGACGAGTAAGAGCAAGGGGACGAGTGCGACGAAGAGTGCGCACAGCAAGGGTTCGAGCAAGGGTACGGTGTCGTCGACGAAGAGCGCACATGCGAAGTCGAGTGGCGCTGGGGGAGCGAAGTCGGCAGGGACGACGACGGCGAGACGATCGAAATCGAAACGAAAAGCTACACGATGAGTTACCTTGCAAAAAAGATTGCTTGCCTTCGGTAGCGGACCGATGCAATCTATTGCTAGAATTCGTGCCGCGGGATGTAGTGTGTAGAAGAAGTATTACCCGAGCAATTTGAGTCCGCGCAGTAGGAACCGAAAAAGCAGCGAGGGGAATAAGACGATGACGTTCGACGAACCGATCAAGCTTTATGCATCTGCCAGCGACGACGACCACTATGGTGACGATGAGCGTCATCATTTCGACGACGATGATGAAGAAGAAGAAGAAGTGATGACGACGTCGGATGACGACGAGGATCTGGATGATGATGGGGACGATGTGGGGACGATGACGCTGGTGGTGGATGAGGCGATTCTTTTTGCGGTACCGATGCCTGCTGAGGTGGAGGTAGCTGCTCCGGCGGCTGCTCCTGTAGCTGCGAAGCCTGCTGCGGTGAAGAAGGCTGCGCCAGCGAAGAAGGTGGTGGCTAAGAAGGCTGCTCCGGTGAAGGCTGCGGTTGTTAAGCCGGCGGTGAAGAAGGCTGCTCCTGCCAAGGCTGCGGTTGCCAAGCCAGCGGTGAAGAAGGCTGCTCCTGCCAAGAAGGTGGTCGCGAAGAAGGCAGCTGCCAAAAAGGCTACGCCAGCGAAGAAAGTAGTCGCGAAGAAGGCTGTAGCCGTCAAGAAGG
>JAJZFE010000231.1 GCA_021798655.1 Acidobacteriota bacterium
GCCCTCGTCGCCTTTGGCGCGGACGCGGACACTGACCGAATCGCTGGCGGCTTCCTTGTCGCCGACGATGAGGATGAACGGAACCTTCTGCATGCCGAAGTCGCGGATCTTGGATTGCATTTTGCCGTTGCTCGCGTCGAGTTCGACGCGCAGGCCGGCGGCTTCGAGGCGTTGTTTGACGGTCTCGGCGTAGGCGAGGTGTTTGTCGTTGGAGATGGGGACGAGGCCGACCTGGACGGGTGCGAGCCAGAAGGGGAAGGCCCCGGCGTAGTGCTCGATGAGCACGCCAAAGAAGCGCTCGACGCTGCCGAAGAGGGCACGGTGGACCATGACGGGCTGGTGTGGTGCGCCGTCTTCACCGATGTACTCGAGTTCGAAGCGCCTGGGGAGATTGAAGTCGAATTGAACGGTGCTGAGTTGCCAGAGACGGCCGAGGACGTCGACGAGTTTAATGTCGATCTTGGGGCCGTAAAAGGCGGCTTCGCCGGGGAAGGTCTGGAAGCTGAGGCCGCGGCTGGTGAGAACGTTCTTCAACGCGCCCTCGGCCTCAGCCCAGTCGGCGTCGGAGCCGACAAAGTCGCCGGCCTTGCGGGGGTCGCGGGTGGAAAGTTCTACGCGGTACTCCGAGAAGCCGAAGGTCTTCAAGACGGCTTCGGCGAAGCTCAGACAAGCTTCAATTTCGGTTGTGATCTGTTCGGGCGTGCAGAAGATGTGCGCGTCGTCCTGAGTGAAGCCGCGGACGCGAAGGAGGCCGTGCATGGTTCCGCTGCGCTCGTAGCGGTAGACATTGCCGAGTTCGGCGAAACGCTGCGGGAGATCGCGGTAGGAGCGTGGCGAGCTTTTGTAGATGAGGATGTGGCCGGGGCAGTTCATCGGCTTGAGGCGGTACTCCGCGTCATCAAGCTCCATGGGTGGGTACATGTTGTCGCTGTAGTAGCCTTCGTGGCCGGAGATCTTCCACAGCTCGCGGCGCATGATGTGCGGCGTGAAGACCATGGCGTAGCCGCGGCGAATGCACTCCTCGCGCATCCAGTCTTCCATGGTCTTGCGAACGAGACCGCCCTTGGGATGCCAGAAGATAAGGCCTGCGCCGGCGACCTCCTGGATGCTGAAGAGATCAAGCTGCTTACCGAGCACGCGGTGATCGCGGGCCTTGATCTCTTCGAGGTGTTTGAAGTGGGCGTCGAGGTCCTTCTGGTTGAAGAAGGCTGTTCCGTAGATGCGCTGGAGCTGCTGGTTTTTCTCGTCACCGAGCCAGTAGGCGCCGGCGATGGACATGACCTTGAAGGCCTTGACGCGGCCTGTGGAGGGCACGTGCGGGCCGCGGCAGAAGTCGGTGAAGTTGCCGTTGCGGAAGAGGGAGATTTCGTCGCCGGGCTGGGTGAAGCGTTCGATGAAGTGAACCTTCATGAACTCGCCGTGGGCGGTGTAGTCAGCGAGACCCTGTTCGCGCGACTCGAGGATTTGCTGGAAGGGTTCATCGCGCGCGACGACGTCGGCCATGCGGGCTTCGATGGCGGCAAGGTCGGCCTCGGTGAAGGGGACCTCGCGGTAGACGTCGTAAAAGAAGCCGCTGTCTGTGGCGGGGCCGTGGCCGAGCTTGGTTTCGGGGAAGAGTTCGAGCAGAGCAGTCGCCATGATGTGCGCGGCGGAGTGGCGGGCGACCTTGAGGGAAGCTGCGTCGTTCTCCTTGAGGAGTTCGAGGGCCACGTCCTCATGCAGCGGCGTGGAGAGGCCGACGATGCGCTCGGCTGTGCTGCTTTGGCCGGAGTACATCGCCTCCTCGGACTGCTCGAGGGCTGTCTCGTTGGCACTGGCGGCGACCACAGCAAGTGGGCGGATGCGTGCGACGACGACGGCCGCGGCCAGACGCGGGGAGATGCTGTTGGCGACGTCGAAGGGCGTTGTGCCCCGGGGGACTTCACGGATGGAGCCGTCGGGAAGCTGGACTTTGATCGATTCTGGGATTGGGTTGCTCACGCCTACAAGGATAGTGCATTGGGCGCCAAGGGCGCAGGGTTTCGATACAATGGCAGAGGTCCCCGGCATCTGGTGCGGGGCAGGAGCGAGTCCCGGCGATGACCTGGTTCAAACGAGATGGGCATGAGATTTCCCCGACACCCGACCACGAGGTGCGGACGCAAGGTCTATGGATCAAGTGTGACCAGTGCAGGAAGACGCTGTGGAAGGCTGATCTCGATGCCAACATGCAGGTGTGTCCGAACTGCGGGAAGCACTTCAAGCTGAGCGCGCGGGAGCGTGTCGAAAGCCTGCTGGAGCCCGGCTATGAACTGGTGGACATGGAGCTGCGGTCGACCGATCCGCTGGAGTTTACCGACCTGAAGCCTTATAAGAGCCGGCTGGCGGCGGCGCAGAAGAGCAGCGGTCTGAATGACGCGATCATCAACGCCATCGGCAAGATCGGCGAACTGGATGTGGTGCTCTCGGTGATGGAGTACGGGTTCATCGGCGGCAGCATGGGGCCGGTGATGGGTGAGACGATTGCGCGGGCGGTGGACCGTTCGCTGGAACGGCGGGTGCCGCTGATTATCGTGTCGTCAAGCGGCGGCGCACGCATGATGGAAGGCATTGCGAGCCTGATGCAGATGGCCAAGGTGTCTGCAGGACTGGCGAAGATGGATGATGAGAAGATTCCGTTTATCAGCCTGATGACGGACCCGACCACGGGCGGCGTGACGGCGAGCTTTGCGATGCTGGGAGACCTGAATATCGCCGAGCCGGGCGCGCTGATAGGGTTTGCAGGACCGCGGGTGATCGAGCAGACCATTCGGCAGAAGCTGCCGGAGGGTTTCCAGCGCTCGGAGTTTCTGCTGCAGCATGGGTTCCTCGACGCGGTGGTGGAGCGCAAGAATATGAAGGCTTATCTGTCCGAGACGCTGAAGTGGATGACCGAGCGGGCCCCGGCGGCGTAAGCACCCGGCATGCATGAGGTGAATCCATCGCGGACCGCGTTGCGCGTGGCGCTGCGGCGGGCTGCCCACCAGCTCCGCGATGCGAAGCCGCTGGTGCTCGATGACCCGCTGGCAGTCAGGATCCTGAGCAAAGCGTTTCATGAGGAGCTGCAGCGCACGCCGGATAAGGTGAAACGGCCGTTCTCGGCGGCGTTGCGTGCGTTTGTGGTGGTGCGGGCGCGGCTGGCTGAGGACACGCTGGCGGCAGCGGTGCGTGATGTGGGTGCGCGGCAGTATCTGGTGCTGGGCGCCGGCCTGGATACCTTTGCGTGCCGCAATCCGTATCCGGATGTGCGGGTGTTTGAGGTGGACCATCCATCGACGCAGGCATGGAAGATCCAGATGCTTGCGAGTGCTGGGATCATGCCGCCTGCAAGTGCTCAGTTTGTGGCGGTGGACTTTGAGAAGGATAGTCTGCGCGCGCGGTTGAAGGCTGCGGGGTTCGATGAGAGCTTGCCGACGGTGACGGCGTGGCTGGGAGTGGTGCCCTATCTGACCGTGGAGGCCTTTCGCGCGACAATGCGCGTGCTGGCGGGATGTGCGCCGGGCAGCGAGGTGGTCTTCGATTACTCGCAGCCGCGCGAGGCTCTGCCGCCGGTGGAACAACTGATGCTGGATTCGTTGAGCGCTCGCGTGGCGCTGGCGGGTGAGCCGTTTCAGCTCTTCTTTACGCCGGAGCAACTGGTCGAGGAGTTGAAAGGGCTTGGGTTGCGCGTGGTGGAGGACATGGATGGAGAGGCGCTGACGGAACGGTATATGGCAGGGCGCACGGATGGGTTGATGCTGCGCGGCAAGGCTGGAAGAATGTGCGTGGCGGCCTCGGTGGAGGCGCCATCACAAGAGGTGCGAGACTGATAGACGTGATGATGTATGAAGAAGCCTTGGAACGGTTGGCGGCGCTGGGACCAGAGTTGCGCGTGGGACGCGCGGGAGTTGGACCAGCGAGTGCCGCAGTGCGGCGAAAGTTTTCGCTGGAGCATATCCGCGCCCTGCTGAAGGTGCTGGGCGATCCGCAGAAGAGTTTTGCTGCGGTGCTGATTGCGGGCACCAATGGCAAGGGCTCGACGGCGGCGACGCTGGCGGCGATTGCGAACGCAGCGGGGTTGAAGGCGGGGCTGTATACGTCGCCGCATCTGCTGCGGGTGAATGAACGGGTGAAGGTCTCGGGTGCGGTGGCAGAAGGAAGCAGCGCCCTGCTGGAGATTCCCGATGCGGAGTTTGGACGCGTCTTCGGGCGCGTGGATACGGCAACGGCACGACTGATTGCGCGGGCTGAACTTCCTCACTATCCGAGCTTCTTCGAGTTGCTGACAGCGATTGCGTTCTGCTGGTTTGCGGAGCAGGGTGTGGAGTTGGCGGTGCTGGAGGTGGGGCTGGGCGGACGGCTGGATGCGACGAACTCTGTGGAGCCGATCGTGAGTGTGATTACAGATATCGGGCTCGACCATACGGAGTATCTGGGCCACACGCTGCGCGAGATCGCCGGCGAGAAGGCTGGAATCCTGCGGCAGGATGGCGTGCTGGTGACGCTGGCGCAGCATCCCGAGGCCAATGCCGCGATTGGCGAGGCGGCGGTGCGGCTGGAGGTGCGCGGCGTGGATGCGGCGCGGTGTCTGCCGGCGAGACAGAGCCCTGGCATGAGGGAACACGGCGAAGGTTCGCCGCTGGGGCGAAACATCTACGATCTGGTGATTGATGGAGAGGTGTTGCACGTGGACTCGCCGCTGGCAGGGCAGCATCAGCAGAGGAATGTTGCGCTGGCCATTGCGACGGCGATTGAGTTGCGGATGAATCATCGGCTCATGGATGGGCGGGAGTTTGCGATCTCGAATGCTGCGATTGAGCAGGGAGTGCGCACGACCGAGTGGCCGGGAAGGCTGGAGTGGATTGCTTCGCGGCAGGGACATGCGCCGTTGCTGCTGGATGTGGCGCACAATCCGGCTGGATCGTGGACGCTGCGCGCGGCGTTGGCGCAGTTGCCCGATACGATGCCGCGGACGCTGATCTTTGGGTGCCTGGCGGACAAGCAGATTGATGAGATGGAGCAGGTGCTGCTGCCGCTGTTCGATTCGACGTCGGGCGATCCGGCGCGGGCGCGGGACCATGTGATCGTGGCGCCGGTGATGAATCCTCGCGCGGCGACGGTGGAGGAGCTGGCCGCTGCGGCGCAGAAGCTGGATGTGCCGGTGCATACTTCCATGAGCCTGCGCGAGGCGCTGGAGCATGCGGAGGCGGTGACGCCGAAAGATGGCGTGATTGTCGCGACGGGCTCGGTGTTTCTGGTGGGAGAGGTTCGGGCGCTGGTGCTGGGCGAAGCACGATAGCATGAGGTGTGATGTCCGCTGCCGATGAAACCCTGAAGACGGATGAGCCGAAGATGCCGCCTGCCGCGTCTCCCGATGCTCCATTGCCCGCCGTGTCGTGGTTCTGGCGCTGGGCGAACTATCTTTTCTTTATCCCGGTGCTGGCGCTGGCGACGGTGTTCTTTGGGACCATCTCGCTGCTGTGCGGGGTGTGGGACAAGGACGGGCGGCAACAACACGCGATTGCGCGGGTGTGGGCGCAGGTGTTGCTGCGCGTGGCGATGTCTCCGGTGGCGCTGGAGCATGCGGAACGGCTGCCTGTGAATCAGGCGGCTGTGTATGCGAGCAATCATCTGAGCTACTACGACACGCCGGTGGTGTTTGCCAAGCTGCCGTTTCAGTTTCGGATTCTGGCCAAGGCGCCGCTGTGGAAGGTTCCGTTCATCGGGTGGTATCTGAATCGTTCCGGGCAGGTGCCCATCGATCAGAGTTCGGCGCGCGCGGGGGTGGTGAGTCTGGGCCATGGAGCGAAGACGCTCGCTGGCGGTATGCCGATGGTGATCTTTCCGGAGGGCGGCCGCGCGTTCAATGGCGAGCTGCAGCCGATGGCTGCCGGTGCTGCGTGGATGGCCATCAAAGCACAGGTTCCGCTGGTGCCGCTCACGCTGGTGGGGACGTATGAGATGCTGCCGATCCATGTGTATGCGCTGAAGCCGAGACCGCTGAAACTGATTGTCGGCGAGCCGATCTCGACGGTGGGAATGGTGACGCGCGATGCCGAGGCGCTGACCGAACGGCTGCGCGCGGCGATCCACGAGACCTATGTGGCGGAGCACGAGTAAGGGTACACTCGCTGTGTGATTGCACATCTTCGTGGACAGATTCTGAGTAAGTCGCCCAATGCGGTCGTCATCGATTGCGGAGGCGTGGGGTATGAGCTGGCGATCTCGGTGACGACCTATACCGAGATTGGTGATGTGGGCGCAGAGGCGCGGCTGCACGTGCATACGCATGTGCGCGAGGATGCGCTGCTGCTGTTCGGCTTTGCGGAGGTGACGGAGAAGCGGCTGTTTGAAAAACTGCTGACGATCTCTGGCATTGGGCCGAAGCTGGCGATTACGGTGCTGAGCGGGATCTCGGCGGAGCGGCTGGTGGGTGCGATTCGTGGCGGCGATCATGCGACGCTGACGCGCATCCCGGGCATTGGCAAGAAGACGGCCGAGCGCGTGGTGCTGGAGCTGAAGGACAAGCTCGATGACCTCGCCGGGTTTAGTACGGTGGGAGTGGCGGCACGGCCTTCGCTGGG
>JAJZFE010000210.1 GCA_021798655.1 Acidobacteriota bacterium
CATCGGGCGCGCTGCGCGCCGGCGAGAGCATCCAACCCGGCCGCGTGCCCGAGTCCACACCCGGCAGCGGATGCAGCTCGCCGTAGCCGCGGCTCCAGTCCGCCGCGCCGCTCAGCACGCCGAGCCGCACGGTGTCCTCGGGCCAGTCGAGCACGATCGCGCTGTACCGCTGCGACTCCAGAGCCGCGCTCAACTGCCGTTGCAGCTCGCTGCGAACCGCTTCATCGGCGGGCCGCAGCGCATCGTGGATCGCCACCATGTCCGCGTGCTCCGGCTTCTGCGCCAGCAGGCCGTAGTACGGATGCTGCGCCACGTACACATCCCCCGGCATCGCCGCGATCGCAGCCACTGCCGCGGTCAGCGACGCTCGCCGCGTCGGCGAGGGCGCATAGTCTCCCGGGCTGTACACCCCGGCCGCCTCCTGCGCGGCCACCGCCAGCAGCAACAGCAGCGTGCAGCGCTGCGCCATCGCAGGCTCCAGCGTCGCCGCCCACGCCAGCAGCCGCGCAAACGACACGCCAAATAACACCGCCAGCACCGCATACACCGGCATCATCGCATTGGCCGTCGAGCCGGCGTGCGCATACACCACCCAGAACAACAGCGGCACCGAACCCAACGCGGCATGGAACCTCGTCGCTTCGCCGCGCAGCCTGGGACGCGTCAGCAGTACCGCCGCCGCAATTACCACCACCGCCAGCAGCAACGGACGCAGCACCTCCTGCGGCCAGTACACCAGCAGCGAACGCAGCCGCACATCCGCATTCGCACGCGGCACCGCAAAGACGTAGAAGCTGTACCAGCCGCGCGTCGCGTGGTCCAGCCACAGCACGCTGCCCGCCGCACCCAGCAGCAGCACCACCAGCCCGCTCACCGTCCGCCGCACCTCGCGCCAGTTGCAGCACAGCATCACCAGCGCCGCCGGCAGGATGCTCTGCTTGGTCTGGAACGCCATCACCCACACCAGCGCCGCCACCACCGGATGCGTCCAGCGCGTCGCATACAGCGCCAGCAGCACCAGCAGGACAAAGAAGCTGTCCAGCCGCCCCAGGTCGAACCAGCACTGGCACACCGTGTAGCAGCCCGCGTACAGACCCACCGCCGCCAGCGCCGCCACATGCTGCCGCACCTCGCGCCACACCAGCGCATAGATCGCCGCAAAGCTCCCCAGCGTGCTCGCAATCGACACCGCGCGCATCGTGCGGATCGACATCCCCATCACCCGCCCCACCGCCGCGCACGCCGCGTAGTAGCCCGGCGGATACATGTACGGAATAAACTGCAGCGACGGCCGCACATAGATCGGCTGCCCGCGATACACGCGCAGCGCCGTCAGGTAGACGTACCCTTCCAGCTCTTCCAGCTCGTATGGATAGCGCCAGCGCAGCAGCGCCGTCACCACAAACAGCAGCACCAGCGCCACCGACAGGCCGCCCACCAGCCAGCGCAACCAGCGCTCCGCCTGCCCGGTACAGCTCTTCGCCGTCGTCAATCCCATTCTCCTTGGCGCGCGCCTTACAGAATATATCGGCTCAGGTCCTGGTTCTTCACAATGCCGGCCACCTGCTTCTGCACATACGCGCGGTCCACCACGATAGCGCGCAGGCTCTTGCCGTCGGCTGTCTCGCGCGTCACCACGACGGGCACGCCCTCCAGCGAGCGGCCCTCTTCGGCGGCCTTCGCCAGGTCCGGCGCCTCAAAGCTGATCTCGTCCAGCACGCGCTCCAGAATCGTGTGCAGCCGCCGCGCGCCGATGTTCTCCGTCGTCTCGTTCACCTCGAACGCGAACCGCGCCATCTCCTCCAGCGCGTCAGGCGCGAACTCCAGCGTCAGCCCTTCGGTCTCCAGCATGGCTACGGCCTGCTTCACCAGGCTCGCGCGCGGCTCGGTCAGAATCCGCAGAAAGTCTTCGACAGTCAGCGCCTTCAACTCCACACGAATCGGAAACCGCCCCTGCAGCTCCGGAATCAGGTCGCTCGGCTTCGAGACATGGAACGCGCCCGCCGCCACAAACAGAATGTGGTCGGTGGCCACCATGCCATACTTCGTACTCACCGTCGTACCTTCCACGATGGGCAGAATGTCGCGCTGCACGCCCTCGCGGCTGATGTCCGGACCGTGCCCGCCCTCGCGTCCGGCGATCTTGTCGATCTCGTCCAGAAACACGATCCCCGACTCCTCCACGCGCTCCACCGCCACGCGCGTCACCTGGTCCATGTCCAGCAGCCGCGCCTCTTCCTCCTGCACCAGGTAGTCGAACGCATCGGCCACCTTCATCGGCCGCCGCCGCGTCCGCTGCCCGAACATGCCGGCCAGCATCTCGCGGATGTTGCCCATCTCCTTCGCGCCGCCCGCGTCCAGGTCCTCCGGCGGCATGTTGCTGATGATCTCCACCTGCGGCTGGCTGCGGTCGCGCGTGTCCAGCTCCACCATGCGCTCATCCAGCTTGCCCTCGCGAAACTGCTGCAGCAGCCGCTCGCGTTCGCGCCGCCGGGCCTCAGCATCCACACTGGGTGCCCCATTCATGACGACAGCCTCACCGTCGGCATGAGTGGGCTCGGCAAGCAGGCCACTCGCGGGTGCGCCATCTTCAGCGACGGCCTTTTCGTCGGCTACGGTGGGCGGCAACGGCTCCACGCCGCCCTGCGCCAGCAACAGCTCCAGCAGCCGCTCTTCCGCCGCAAACTCCGCGCGGTCTTCCACCTCGTCCAGCTTCTCTTCGCGCACCATGTCGATGGCGATCTCCACCAGGTCGCGCACCATGCTCTCCACGTCGCGGCCCACGTAGCCCACCTCGGTGAACTTCGACGCCTCCACTTTGAGAAACGGCGAGTTCGTCAGCTTCGCCAGCCGCCGCGCAATCTCCGTCTTGCCCACGCCGGTCGACCCGATCATCAGGATGTTCTTCGGCATGATCTCTTCGGCCATCTCCGGCGGCAGCCGCTGCCGACGCGTGCGATTGCGCAGCGCAATGGCGACCGCGCGCTTGGCCGCCGCCTGCCCCACCACGTACTTATCCAGCTCCGCCACAATCTGTCGCGGAGTCATCTCTTCCAGCGCCAGCGCCTGGTCTTCAGCCGTTCCCGGTAAAAAAATTGCCATTACGTTCTCTTGTTGACCCTTTTCAATTCGTCCACATCAGCCAGATCTCTGGGCCGACCGACCGCCTGCTTGTTTTGAATCAGGTCCTCCAGGGAGATGAAGCTGGCCTTCAGCTGCGCATCGACCGCCAACTCGACGCGGTGATGCCAAACTTCCTCCCCATCGAGGCCCTCGATGGACTGCAGCACATCAATCCGGTTCGGAGGCACGCCAAATTGAATCACCGTGGTCGGATGGCCGTGAAAGTCCGATGGCGTGTACGAAGACATGGGGGCACCAAACGCACTCAGTGCACGAAAGACGGCCTGGGCATTCTCTTCCGTGTCGCGGATCAGAACGTCCAGGTCTTTCGTCATCCGCGAGAAGCCATACGCCGAGACGGCATGACCGCCCACAACAACATACTCAACCCCGTGCGCGTTGAATGCGCTGAGTAAATCTTTTTGGTCCTTGAGCATCCAGATCCATTCCGCGATTGCGCGCAAACATCATCGCCATGTCGGCTACATCCTGCATCTTGGCCGCAACCGAACGCTCGCGGTAGAAAAGGAGGTCTTGTGACTCCTGTTCCTCGAAGCTGTTGAAGATGCGGATTGTACGGCTCGGATCGTCTGCCAATATCTCTCGCACCGTCACTCTCCTGCTTCCCCTATTTTACGCCCATCGCGTCCGGCTCCGCTTTTAACTCCTCCACCGTCACGCTCTCATTCGAATAGATACAGATCTCCGCCGCGATCTTCATGCTCTTCTCCACGATCTCGCGCGCGCTCATCTGCGTGTTCTCGATCAGCGCCGTCGCTGCGGCCTGTGCATAGCTGCCGCCCGAACCGATCGTCGCCACCATCGCATCGCCGACCGGGTCCGGCTCAATCACGTCGCCATCGCCCGACAGCAGAAACATACCCTTCGCGTCGGCCACGATCAGCAGCGCCTGCAGCTGGCGCAGCAGCTTGTCGGTGCGCCAGTCCTTGGCCAATTCAACCGCCGACCGCCCCAGGTTGCCGCCATACTGCTCCAGCTTGGCCTCAAACCGCGTGAACAGGCTGAACGCGTCCGCCGTGGACCCCGCAAAGCCTGCCAGAATCTTCTCGTTGTACAGCCGCCGCAGCTTCCTGGCCGAGTGCTTCATCACCGTCGAGCCCAGCGTCACCTGCCCGTCCGCCGCCATCACCACGCTGTCGCCGCGACGCACGCAGATCACCGTCGTCGAGCGTACGCGCCGCCCCTCGCCCAAATCAATCGGATGCCCCATCGGATGCCCGCCCGCACTCTTCATCGCCTTCATGCTCCCTCGCCGGTTCTTCGCCGCAGCATCAGCCGCAAAGCGCAGTATAGTCTGCGCCGCCAGCCGGAACCACGCAAGGCTCACCGCGCCGCGCCTTTCACAGCACAACGCGCTCCCTGCGGTATGCTGGACAAAACACCTCCGTGACTCCGACCGTCGACCATCTCAAGCAGCTGCTCCACCAACGGGACCCCCGCCTCATCGCCGCGGCCCTGCTTGGCATGGTGTTGCTCGGCGTGCTTACGTGGCTCTTCATCCGCTGGCGCAAGCCCTCGCCCGAAGAGATCGAGCGCCGCCGCCGCGAGCGCCTCGCCGGCATGGGACGCATCTGCGACGGCGTCATCGTCGACGCCCGCACCCTCAACGGCGAAGACTCCATCTCCCCCACGCCGGAGGTCCTGGTCTACAGCTACCGCCTCGCCGGCGTCACCTACAACTGCGCGCAGGACGTCTCCCGCCTCGGCGAGCGCGTCGTCGGCTTCCGCATCGACCAGCCCATCCAGATTCGCTACGACCCGCGCAACCCCGGCAACAGCGTCCTGGTCAGCGAATCCTGGTCCGGCCTCTGGCAGAAGTAGCCACTCTCCTCTCCCGCCTCCGCACCCTCCGCCTGCCCTGCGAGACAACGTTTGCCTAAATGGTCTAGCATGGTCTGCCGCCGCGCGCACTCACCTCAGCGGCGCACTCAGGAGAGCCTCATGTCTTCGCCGACACCCCGTCTACTCGCCGCCATTCTCTGCCTCAGCCTCAGCTCCGTCGCACTCTCCCAGGCCGTTCCGCCGGAGCACGCCAACGACGCTCGCAGCAACGCTCGCATCGATGCGCTGCTGAACAAGATGACCCTCGAAGAGAAGGTCAATCTCATCCGCGGCGGCGTGGAGGACCCCAGCGTCTACCAGGGCCAGGCCGGCTACCTGCCCGGCGTGCCGCGGCTGCATGTGCCCTCGCTGCGCATGGCCGATGGCCCTCCGGGGCTGCTGACCCGCGTGCCCGCGCAGGCCGAGACCGCCACCATGGGCGTCGCCGCCACCTTCTCCCGCAAGGACGCCGAGGCCAACGGCGTCGTCATCGGCCGCGAGGCCCGCTCCCTCGGCATCGACGTCGTCCTCCAGCCCTTCATCAACATCGACCGCGACATCACCTTCGCCCGCGGCTACAACACCTTCGGCGAGGACCCCTACCTCTCCGGCGCGATGGGCGCTGCCGAGATTCGCGGCGCGCAGGCCCAGGACGTCATGGCCATGGCCAAGCACTACGTCGGCTACGACAGCGACTCCTACAGCACCTACATCGATCCCCAGACCCTGCACGAGGTCTACGTCGCGCCGTTCGACGACGCCATCCACGCCGGCGTGTCCAGCGTCATGTGCTCCTACAACCGCATCAACGGCGACTTCGCCTGCGGCAACAACGACACGCTCAACACCATCCTCAAAGGCGAACTCGGCTTCAAGGGCTTCGTCACCTCGGACTGGGGCGGCGTCCACAGCGCCCTCTTCATCAACCGCGGCCTCGATATGGAGATGCCCGGAATGCCCTCGCCCGACAGCCCCTTCGCGGCCTTCATGAGCACCTTCTACCGCACTGTACCCGCTCCCAAAAACGGCTCCAAACCCATGGATGACAAGACGCTCGCCGGCATGTTGGGCGGCACCATCCCCGAGGAGCCCAACGTCGCCCGCATGGACTTCAACGCCTTTCCCCGCGACAACGACCACACCACGCTCGGCGACGCGCTCAAGAACGGCACCGTCACTGAGGCCACCATCACCGCCGCCGCCCGCCGCGTGCTCTATGAGATGGACCGCTTCGGCTACCTCGACGGCAAGCAGAAACACACCGTCACTCCGCAGGACATCGTCGCCAACGCCGCCGTCATCCGCAAGACGGCCTCCGACGCTGCTGTGCTGCTGAAGAACGAAGACGCCATCCTGCCGCTCAAGCCCGCGGACCTCGCCTCGCTCGCACTCATCGGTCCCACGGCCGGCCAGGTGGACGCCATCGGCACCTTCGGCGAGCGCTCCGGCGGCCTCACCCAGCGCCAGATCGGTCCGCTCGAAGCCCTCCGCAAGCTCGCCCCCGCCGCGAAGATCGCCTTCGCCGTCGACGACGACATGACCGGCACGCCCATCCCCGCCGCGCTGCTCACCCACGACGGCCAGCCCGGCCTCGCCCGC
>JAJZFE010000444.1 GCA_021798655.1 Acidobacteriota bacterium
GCCGACCGTCTGCCGTCACACTCAGTCCCGCCAACATCCGTACCACGGCTGCGCCGTCTACTGCGGACTCGCCGTCCGCTGCGAACTAGCTCCCATCCCGCCACCGCCACCCGATTCATCACCCCCGCCCAGGCTCCACGGCGACAACGTCATCGTCTGCCCATTCGGCGACGCCCTCAGCACCGCCTCCACCCCCACCAACAGCGTCACCGCCGCCGGCGTCTCCGACCCCGTCGTCGGCGACGTAGCCACAATCATCACCGCCTCTCCCACCTTCAATCCCGCCAGCGTCTCCGTCGGCAGCCGCGACAGCATCTGCGACAGATCCATCCCCGCCCTGCCTTCACGCTCAGCCCCGTCCGCAGCGCCCGCTCCACTCCGTCCCGCTCCAGCGCCTGCTCCACCCTTCATCCGTGCGGCCACTCTCTCCGCCAGCATCGCCGGAATCCGCCGCACGTCGCTGCTCGACGTCACCGCAACCGTCACCATCTTCTTCGTCGCAAGGTCCTTCAGCGTCACCGTCCCCGCCGTCGCGTCGATCGCCGTAATCAATCCCGAGTAGTGGTGGAACGTTCCCGTCACCAGTTCATCCGCCGTGATCGTGCTGCCATCTTCGGATTTCGCACCACGCACCCGCAGTTGGTCCCCCGCCTCAATCGAGCCGATCGTGCTCAGCTTCGCATCAGCAAACCGCACCGAATCTCCCGCATACCGCCGCACCACCGTCGATGGCGTCACCACCACCGTCACCGACTTCAGTCCGCTCGCAATCTCAATCCTGCCCGCCGCCGCGTCCACCGACTTCACAATTCCGCCGCCGCCCCTGCTCCACGCCGCATCTTCGGCCTCGTGCGTCGCCGCAATCGCTTGCGCCTTCATCAGAATCACCCGCGCCGCCGTCATCGTCGACGCATTCTCTCCGGCCGCCCCCGTCACCAGCACCCGGTCTCCCGGCGTCACGTCGCTCAGCGTCCCCTCCGTCGCCGACTTCAGATCCTTACTCCCCGGCGCCACCACCAGCACCTTCACCGCCTCCGGAACGGTCACCGTCACATCCTGCCCCGCCGCGGTCGTTAGCGTCAGGCTCGTGGCATTCGTCGACTTCACCGTCCCCGCCTGGCGCACCGCAGCCGCCGCACCCTGCCCGAACGCCGGTGCCGCCAGCAATCCCACCACTAGCAATCCCGCCGCCAGCGCGGCCATCCTCCACCCTCGTGCTGCTCCCATGCCTTCCATCGCTCGATCCATCCTCATCGCACATCATCCCGCCCGCGCAGAAGCAACGAAGCATCCAGCCCACTTGGCCTCAGCCTCTACTACCTCCGCTCCAGTATCTGTAGCAATATCGGTGCCCGCTACGCTCACTGGGTTGGAACGCGAATCTGCTGTTGAAGATACGAATGACCGGCGCAAAAGTTTCTATGGAAATTTGTTTCCCGGCTTTCCTTCACCCCCTCAGGCCCGTGCCATCTACTGTCGCATCAAAGGCATAGGCCGTTTCTACGGACCAGCCCCCTCACTATGCCTGTGGGAGGAAGTCGGCGCGTCGTTCCGCCGGAGCTAGCAGCGATGGCAGGCACACTACCCCAGTCGAGCCCAGAAACTTCGCTTCGAAGACCTCGCTCGGCAACGCCTTGCTCAGCAGAAAGCCCTGCATCTCATCCGAGCCCAGCATTCGCACCATGCGCGCCTGGTCCGCAGTCTCCACACCCTCTGCCACCACCTTGAGGTGCATCGAATGAGCCAGATTGATGATCGCGGACACCTGCGCCAGCCGCTCCGGCGCATCCGTCAGATCAATCACAAACGACCGGTCGATCTTCAGCGTATCCAGCGGCAATTTGGAAAGATAGCTGAGCGACGAAAACCCCGTCCCGAAGTCATCCAGCGCGATCGTAATCCCCATCGCGCGAATCTTCCGCAGCGTCGCAATGCTGTATTCCAGGTCTTCCATGACCATGCTTTCCGTGATCTCAAACTCCAACCCCCTCGCCGCCTCCGGGTCATCACCGATGGCGCGCTCAATGTCGCCAATGAAGTGGCGATTGCGCAGTTGCAGCGGAGACACATTCACCGCGATCCGCCCCGCCTGCAACCCCGCTCTCCGCCACCGCAGATGGCCTTCAATCGCCCGGTCCAGCGCCCAATGCCCCACCTCGTAGATCAATCCCGTCTCTTCCAGCATCGGAATAAACCGGTCCGGAGGCACCAGTCCCGTGCGCGGATCGTTCCACCGGATCAGTGCTTCGGCGCCGGTCAACTCGCCGCTCACCATATTCACCTTGGGCTGGTAGTGCAGCACGAACTCGTGCCTCTCCAGCGCCTGCCGCAGTTGATTCTCCAGCACGAACTTGCCGGCCATCATCTCGGTCATCTTGGGAGTGTGGAACAGGTATCGATTGCGGCTTGCCTTAGCCTGCTTCAGCGCTGCCTTGGCGTTTTTAACCAGTGTCTCCGCGTTGACGCCGTCCTCCGGGTACATCGAGATCCCGACCTTTGCATGAATCCGGAAAGTATCACCCTCCACCCCGAACGCGTGTTCGTGCAGCGCCTTCATCCATCGCTCCACCAGCAGCGCCGCATCGCCTTCTTTCTCGATCGCTGGAATCAATACCGCAAAGTGATCAGCGTCCAGTCGCGCCAGCAGGCTTGCATCTCCCACCTCCTCGGTCAGCCACTTCGCCACCTGCTTCAGAACCGCGTCTCCCGCCGGGCGTCCCAGGCTGTCATTGATATTGGTAAAGCGCTCCAGGTCCAACTCCAATACGGCCAGCTTGTGTCCGCCGCTGACAGCATTGCGCAGATGCCGAGTCACTCGCCGGAGAAAGCGCGTGCGATTCGCAAGACTGGTCAGCGCATCGTACTGCGCAAGGTGCTTCAGCATCCTCTCGTTCTCCACGTGATCCATCGCAAAGGAAAGATTGTTGGCCATCTCCACCAGCAGCCGTTCCTCCTCTTCGTCGAACGCTCCAATCTCTCCCGCATACAGAACCATAGCTCCAATCGGAACCCTCTTGCGATGCAGTGGCAGCACCGCCAGCGAATTCCACCCGAACTGCGCACTGCGCTTATGCCACGGCTCCGTGAGCGGGCTATGCTGATAATCCTGAATCCATACAGGCCGACCCTCACGAATCGAGACCCCGGCCGGGCCGCGCTGGAACGGAGCCTCCAGCTCAATGCCTTCCAGATACTCCCTTGCGCGCTCCCCAAAGCTCGCGGCAACCCGGATCTCTTGCGTATCGGCATCCAGCAGCCCGATCCACGCCATCCCGAACGCACCCGCTTCCACCGCAATCCGGCAAGCCTCGCGAAACAGTTCATCGCGGTCGTGCACCCGCACAATCAGCGCATTGATCCTGCCTTGCATCGCAAGAACGCGATTCAGGTGACGAATTCTGATCTCCGTGGCCTCGCGATCCGCAATCAGCCGCACCGAAGCCAGCGTGTACACCCCATCCATTCCGGCATACCGATTCAAACTGATCTCGACCGCAAACTCTGATCCGTCCGCGCGGCACGCCATTAACTCCATGCCAATCCCCATATCCCGCTCATGCGGAGATCGGGAATGCGCCTCAAAATGCTTCACATGCGTCTCCCGATAGCGCTCCGGCATTAACGCAGTAACCGGCCTTCCCACCAGTTCCCCCGGCGCATATCCAAACAGGCTGCAGGTGTGGTCATTCGCGAGCACCATCACTCCCTGTTCATTCACCAGAATCATCGGATTTGGGACCATAGACAAAAAGTTCGCTATTCCCTGCATGCCGGGCCTGCCTTCATGTCCACACCTTCCGCCCGCGGAGGCTTCTTGCCCTCCACAGTTCTAAGCCTCCTCAGCGAACGTACGAGTTTATCTATCGCCGCAGGTGGCTCGGTGAGCGATCACAGAGTTACTATCGGCAGATTCATGGAAAACTCTAGGTGTCGAAGTCGATCCCCATCGCTGCGTTGAACCTCTGACGCAACCCGCGGCCCGTGATCGACCTCTAACGCATCCATCCTCTATATCTTGCGGCCAGCACTCCACCCAGCACCCCGCCACCCCAGCTTCGATCCGGCCAAGGAATCCATCCTGCCACGAGCCACCCCAACCGCCCCACCCCGTTTGCAAGACCGTCTCAACACACAGTCAAACTCCAATTCCCTGTGTATCCTATTGGGTGACTGAGGGAGAGCAGCCATGAAGATCGTAGTAGCAGTGGACGACTCGAAGTCATCGAAAGAATTATCACGGGCCCTTGTCGCGCAGTTTCGCACGGACAGCACAGAGGTCCTGGTCCTGCATGTACTCCAGCCGGTTGGGCCCGCTCCTCCCCAGATGGATCCCGGCTACGCCCCGGAGCTCGAAGGCCAGAAGAAGCCAGCCCGCACGTTAGTCAACCGCATCGCGAAAGAGTTGTGCGACGCCGGATTCCAAGCCACTACGGCCATCAAAGTCGGCGACATCCGCGAGACCATCATCGACTCCGCAGCCGACTGGCACGCCGACCTGATCGTCCTCGGCTCACACGGCAAGCGAGGCCTGCAGCGTTTCCTGCTCGGCGGCGTCTCCGAGTTCGTAGCTCGCCACGCCGGTTGCTCGGTGGAGATCATACGAACCCCAGCCAGCGCCTGAGCATCTCTCCACCACTCCGCACAGCTACTGCATCCCATACCGCTGCAGCCACTTCAACTCTTCCCGGACCTTGATATAGCCATGCCAAGGGTTCTTGTCCAGCGGATGGTTCTCGCCTGGAAACACCAGCAGCGTGTGCGGTACATTCAACCGCTCCAGCGCCCGTTCCAGCAGCACCTGCTCGAAGTAGCTGACGCGGTTGTCCGCATTGCCTCCGACAATGTGCGTTGGCGTCGTGACCTTGTTCATCTGAAACAGCGCCGCCTCACTCTGGTAAAGCTCCGGCTTCTCCCACGGCGTTCCCGAAAGATACCACGCATCATCCCAGGTAAGATCGTCATTGCCCCAGTTGGCGGCGTGCTCCACCGCGCCCGCGCCGGTCACCGCAGCCTTGAATCGCGTCGTCTGCGTAATCAGCCAGTTCGTCATGTAGCCGCCATAGCTGTACCCGCCGATGGTCAGATGATCAGGATCGGCAATCCCATCCTTCACCAGCGCATCCACCCCCGCAAGAATGTCCTTCCCGGGCGCCGACACAATATGCGGCTGAATCCCCAGCATGAACGCATCCCCATACCCCGATGACCCGCGATAGTTCGGCCGAAACACCAGCCACCCATTCGCCGCAGCCAGGGTCGCCCAGTCGTACCAGTCCGCGCCAAAACGGTCGCCGTCGGCATCCGCCGGCCCGCCATGGATCAGTGTCAGCATCGGCAGATGCTGATCCCTGCTCTTTCCCGGCGGATAGATCAGGACGCCTTCCACCTCGGCTCCATCCGCAGCCTTCCACCGGTACGGCTTCCACTCCACCTGCGCGCGCTCCCCAAACACCGGATTGAACGCCGTCACCGCCTTCGCTGCATTCAACCCCGACACACCCTCCGCAACATACACTTGCGTCGGCGCTGTGATCGTCGAGTGCGTAAACAGCACAGCATCTCCGCTGCGCGCCGCATCCAGATGAGCGTAGTTCCCAGGCACCGTTGCAACGGCCTCGGCCTTCTCACCCTCCACACGGTACACGCCTACATCGATTCCCTTCTGTCCCGCAGCCAGCAACGTACCCTCCGCCGTAACGGTCAGATCCTCCCATGATCCGCCAAACTCTCCACCCAGCCGCGTCACCTTCCCCGTCGCCACTTCCAGCGAATACAGTCGTCCCTGCACATCGCGGTACGGCCCTTCGATCGACCCGCCCGCCGCGCGCACCAGCAGATCAATGCTCTTGCCCGACGGCATCCAATGCAGATCACCCTCCAGCCCCTGGTTATGGGTCAACTGGCGCGCATCGCCGCCCTTGGCCGCCACCACAAACAGCTCACTCTCCGCAGGATTCTCCAGCCGGCGCGACACCGGCCCCGTCTCAAACGCAATCTGCTCGCCGTCCGGCGAAGGCACAATCTGCATCACCTCGAGCGCACTCTTCGTCAGCTCCACAGCGCCCGCAGGATACTCCGGCTTGTCCGCCGCCGGCTTCGAAACCTGGTGCGCCTCCGGAGTTCTCGTGCTGGCCGCTATTGCAGTGGCCACCGGCATCGACAGCAGCACATCCCCGCGCTCCTGCTCGCGCCACCGGATCACATCCTTCCACTCCGCCTCGTGCGCCTCCTTCGCATCCTTCGACAGCGGTTCAGTCACCGAGAACACCACGCTCTTCCCATCACTCGACCAAGCAAACGCATGCGCATCCATCTTCTCGCGATACAGCGGCACCGCCTCGCCGCCACTCAAAGAGATCAGCCAGACGCGGCTCGTCGCATCCTTGTCGTCGCCCGCCGCTGCCCCGTCCCCAGCCACACCATCGCCCGACACTTCGCCCGGCAGCCTCCGGTCTGAGACGAACGCAATCATCTTCCCATCTGGCGACCACTGCGGCGACGCATCATGCCCCGAGTACGTCAGC
>JAJZFE010000471.1 GCA_021798655.1 Acidobacteriota bacterium
GTCCCAGCCGAGGATGCGGTCGTCGTTGGCGAAGGCTCCGACGACGCCTTTGACGTAGGCCTCGAGTTTGGGCTCGTAGGCGGGGTCGGAGAGCTCTTGGGCTCCGGGGCTCTGGACCCAGCCGGAGTTGTGGATGCCGGGGATGGGTGGGTGCTGGGGGCCGAGGTGGGGGTTGGGCTCCCAGCAGGAGTCGAAGAGGACGAGCAGGGGGCGGATGTGGTGTTTGGCGGCGATGGCGAGGAAGGCATCGAGGCGCTGCTTGAAGCCTTCGGGGTCCTGGGTCCAGAGTTGGTCCTGGAGGAAGACGCGCATGGTGTTCATGCCGATGCTCTCGGCCATGCCAAGCTCTTTGTCGTTCAGGGCGGGGTTGAAGGTAGCTGCCTGAAACATTTCGAGCTGGTTGATGGCGTCGGAGGGGACGAAGTTGGCGCCGACGAGCCAGGGCTGCTGGGCGTACCATGCGTTGGCTTTGGCCTCGGACCAGCGGGCGGGAGCGACGGGAGCGGGAGGGGCGGCGAGGGCGAGTTGGGTAGTGAACAGAGTGCAGATGAGAGCGTAACGCAGTCGCATGGGATTCCTCGTGGAAGATAGCCATTGGGGGCTGGATAAAAAACGCTGCGGGGACCACGATACATGAAATATATGTAAAGCTTTACATGGCTATCGCGATAGACTGTACGCGTTTACTTTCCGCCTCCATTATGAACATCAAAGCTGTTGCCAAACGTGCGAATGTCTCCACTGCGACTGTGTCTCGCACCATCAATGGGTCTGCCAAGGTAAGCCCCAAGACTGCGGAACGAGTGCGTCGTGCGATCGAGGCGTTGAATTTTTACCCCAATACCAATGCACGTGCGCTGGGCTCCGGACGGAGCAGCCTGTATGGGCTGATCATCTCGGACATTACGAATCCGTTCTTTCCGGAACTGGTGAAGTCGTTTGAAGATATCGCTGTGGTGCATGGTCAGGAGGTGTTGATTGCCAACACCAACTACGATCCGGAACGGATGAAGATCTGCGTGACGCGGATGCTGCAGCGCAAGGTGGACGGGGTCGCGATTATGACCTCGGAGATGGACGAGGGTCTGGTGGAGGTATTCAGCCGGCGGCATATACCGCTGGTGTTTCTGGATACGGGAACGCCGGGGCCGGGAGTAAGCTGCGTGCGGATCGACTATGCCGCGGGTGTGCAGATGGCGATGACGCACCTGATCGGGCTGGGGCATCGGCGGATCGGATTTATCAGCGGTCCGATGCGGCTGTCGTCGGCACGGACGCGGCATACGGCGTTTACGGAACGGGTGGCGCGGGAAGATCTGACCTGCACTCCCGAGATGATACAAGAGGGCAATCACCGGGTGGATGGGGGCGAGGCTGCGATGAAGCGCATGCTGAACTCGGGCGCTCGACCGACGGCGGTGGTGGCGTCCAACGACCTGACGGCGATTGGAGCGATGGGTGCGATTACGCAGTTTGGCCTGCGTGTGCCGCAGGACATCTCCGTGATTGGATTTGACGATATTCAACTGAGCGCCTTCACGATGCCTCCGCTGACGACTATCAGCCTGTCGCGGGCGGAGATTGCGAATGCTGCGTTTCGTGCGCTGCTGCATGCACGCAACGACGATGATGCGACCAAGCCGGTTGAAGGCGACGAGCATCTGGTTCACCCGGAGTTTGTGCTGCGTCAATCGACGGGCCCTGCTCCTCGCTGAACGGTACTAGAAGAGAGGAAAACCATGCGACTTCAACGCTGCCTGACACGAGCTGTACTGGGTTTCGGTATTACGCTGCTATTCGGCTTCGGCAGGATGCAGGCCGAGAGTTCGGAGACGATTCATTTCGATGCGGCGCGCAAGGTGTTCCGGATAGATTCTGCCGGGGCGACTTATGCGTTCGGGATCAACGACGCCGGACAGTTGCAGTCGCTCTACTGGGGCGAGCGGATTGGGCTGGACGATCATCTGGCGGCAGCGCACACCATGGCTGGCATTGCCTCGTTTGATGGGGCGGAGACGACGACCCCGAACGAGTACGCAGGCTGGGGCGGGGGGCTGTACGTGGAGCCAGCGTTGAAAGCCAGCTTTGCGGATGGCAATCGCGATGTGGTGTTGACCTATGTCTCGCACAGCATTCGAGGGAATGAGCTGACCGTTCGGATGAAGGATGTCTCACTGGCTCTGACGGTGGACCTGCACTACACGGTCAACCCCGGAACCGGGATTGTCGGGCGCTCTGCCGTTATCACGAATGACACGAACACGCCGATCACGATTGAGCAGGCGGCAGCGGCGACCTGGAACCTGCCGCATGGCACCGACTACTCGCTGCGTTATCTTACTGGCCGATGGGCCGGTGAGTGGAACCTGCAACAGCAGCACATACTGCCGGGCATGACGGTGCTGGAGAGTCGCCGCGGCTCGACCGGACACCAGAACAATCCTTGGTTTGCGATCGAGCGCGGCGAGCAGGCCGACGAAGAGAGCGGCGACGTCTGGTTTGGTGCGCTGGCGTGGAGCGGATCGTGGCGGATTACGGTCGAGCAGGATCAGCTGCAGCAGATTCGTATCACTGGCGGTTACAATTCTTTCGATTTCAGTTACAAGCTGCTTCCGGGCAAGCAGTTGCAGACGCCGATTTTTTATGGGGGCTACTCGCACCATGGGATTGGTGAGGCCTCCCGGATGCTGCATCGCTTTGAACTAAGCAGCATTCTTCCGCAAGCGCCTATGCCGAAGCCGCGTCCGGTGGTCTACAACTCGTGGGAGGCAACGGAGTTTGCCGTCACGGAAGCTGGGCAGGAGTCGTTGGCCGAGAAGGCTGCGTCGATTGGGGTGGAGCGCTTTGTGATGGACGATGGCTGGTTTGGCCAACGCAAGGACGACCACGCCGGTCTGGGCGACTGGTATGTGAATCAGCAGAAGTTTCCGAACGGGCTGAAGCCGCTGATCGATAAAGTCCACTCGCTGGGGATGGACTTTGGTCTGTGGGTGGAGCCGGAGATGGTAAATCCCGACAGTGATCTGTACCGGAAACATCCGGACTGGGTACTGAACTTTACAGGTCGGCCTCGGAGTGAAGCGCGCAACCAGCTGGTGCTGAACCTTGCGCGAAAGGATGTTCGTGAGTACGTGTTTTCGTTTCTGGACGACCTGCTGAGCCATAATCAGATCGCGTTTCTAAAGTGGGACTACAACCGCAACTGGTCGGAGCCGGGCTGGCCAGCGGTGGCGCCGGATGAACAAAAAGCCGTCTACATCGAGTACGTCAATAACCTGTATGGCATTCTGCGCGAGTTGCGTGCGAAGCATCCGCAGGTGGAGATTGAATCCTGCTCCGGCGGTGGTGGGCGCGTCGATCTTGGCATTCTGGGCCTGACCGATGAGGTGTGGCCCTCCGACAATACGGATCCCTTTGACCGCTTGCGGATTCAGGACGGCTTCACCTATGCGTACACGCCCGGGGTGATGATGGCGTGGGTGACCGACTCTCCGAACTGGGTGAATGAGCGCACGACGTCAGTGGCGTACCGCTTCCTCTCATCGATGCAGGGATCGCTGGGGATTGGGGCGAATCTGGACAAGTGGCAGCCTGCGGACTTTGCTACGGCCAAGGAGATGATCGCGGCCTACAAGCAGGTGCGGGAGACGGTTCAGCACGGCTCGCTGTATCGGCTGATCTCGCCGCGGGATGGCAGTGAGGCTTCCGTGACCGAGTCGGTAGCGCTGGACCGGTCGCAGGCGGTGCTGTTCACGTTTCTGCACTCCAGCCAGATGGGCTATCCCTTTCCGCGAGTATTTCTTCGTGGACTGGATCCGCAGCAGCGGTACAGGATCTCTGCGATCCACGGAGCGATGGCCAAGGATACTCCTGTAGAAGCCAGTGGCAGCTACTGGATGGCACACGGTGTGGACGTGGCGATGCGCGGCGATATGCAGGCTGCGGCGTTCCGTTTCGATAGCAGCTCAAACACGAATCCCAGCCGCTAGGGCTGGGATTCGTGAATTTGTAGCTGAATCCGTTACGATTCAGTTTAGACGGTCTCCGGTGCGGCGACGGCGAGGCGGAACTCGACCGTCTGCGAACCGAGCCGTGGATGCTTTGCGGTGAGGCGGACGGTTCCCGGCTGCTCCTTGGCGCGAATCCACACGGCACCTGTTCCCCCGATCAACGAGAATGGGTTATCTCCGATGAGGTCGGCTGGGCCTTCGAGGGTGAAGACGATGGGATCGTCTGCGTAGGTCCGCATCGCACCAAACTCGTCGGTGACGCGCATGACGACGCGGGTGGTGTCGGCGCCATCGGCGATCAGGCTGGAGTCATCCGGCAGCAGAACAAACTTGCGATCGATGCCGGCACCGGAGAGCGACTTGGAGATGACCTGCTGGCCCTTGAGATAGCCATCGATGCGCAGGTCGCCCCACGGAAACTGAAACTGTTTGAGATCAATCGACTTCATATCGAGAACGAAGGGAGGGTAGGTGAGGTGATTGAACTCGGTGCGCTCCGGATCGATCTCCGCGGCCAGTTTCCAGGGATTGCTCTCCAGGCTCTGCTCGCGGACGTAGAACTTGAGGTGGTCGCAGTTGGAGCAGACGACCGCCTTGGTAAAGCCGACGGACTCGTCGCCACGGGCCCAGTGGAAGGCGGGTTCGAGTACGATCTCCTCCGCGGGATCGCACTGTGATTTGTAGAAGCCCGCAGCGGGCTTGTTCTCGCGGAAGATATCGGTGACGCCGTGGTAGCAGATGCGATCGCCTGAGCCAAAGTTGGCGTGGGTGTTGTAGTCGAACGCGCACCAACCGATGCCGCCAGCGTACTGTGGGTCGGATGCAAGTTGATTGTGGATACGGGCGTGACGCAGGGTGTGCTCGCGCTGGCGCTCATCGTCATCGGTGGTCTTGGTGGGGAAGGTGTGGCCGACGAACTCTGTGTTGAGGTAGCGGGGATGATTGGGCTTTTTGAGCGGGAAGCCGAAGTCGTTCATGGTGAAGACATCTTCGAGAAACTCCGACTCCTGGAAGTAGCGGATGCCGCCGGTCTGACGGGTGGTATCGAGCGCGTGTGCCAGAGCATTGGTACGGACATAGAAGCTGTGATCGTCGCGCGACTCATTGATACGCACGCCCCAGAGGATGATGGAGGGATGGTTCCAGTCGCGGCGAATCATGCGGCCGACGTTGTCGATGGCGATGAGCTTCCAGGGCTCCGGCCCGATGTGTTGCCAGCCTGGGATCTCTTCGAGTACCAGCAGGCCCATCTCGTCGCAGGCGTCGAGGAAGTGGCGCGACTGGGGGTAGTGCGAGGTGCGGACGATGTTGCAGTGCAGTCCCTTGCGCAGGATTTCGGCATCCTTGCGCTGGACACGCGCGGGCATGGCCTGACCAACGAAGGGGAAGGTCTGATGGCGATCAAGGCCGCGGAGCTTCACAATCTTTCCGTTGAGCGAGAAGCCGTGATCGGTAAAGGTGGCCTCGCGGAAGCCGATGCGGCGTGCGTCCTCATCGATCAGCTTACCGCCCTGAAGCAGGCGTACATGCACGGTGTAGAGATGGGGCGCGTCGAGATCCCAGAGCTTGATCTCTCCGAGTCCGGACAAGGAGATGGTGTGGCGTGCGGGATCCGTCACGGTCTCGGTGCTGGCATAGGCAGGGGCGTTGGTCTCCGGATCGGCCGCGGCGTTGGGGTCGGCTGCGTCGGCGAGTTTGGCTGCGCTGCTGGCCTTGGCGACGACGCGGTCGCCGTCGAGCAGTTCCACTTCCAGGGTGAGGGCTCCACCGGCAGTTGAATGTCCTGCGAGGAAGCAATCGACATCGACCGATGGAGTACTGCTCAAAACGTTTTTGGGCCGAGCGAAGATGTTGTCGATGTAGTTGGGTGCGACGATACGCAGGGAGACCTCGCGATAGATTCCGCCGAAGGTCATGTAGTCGATCTCGTAGCCGTAGGGCGGGATGTCGGCGCGTTCGGTGGAGTCGAGTTGAACGACAAGAACGTTTTCGCCATCCTGCTTGAGGTGGGGCGTGAGTTCGAATGAGAACGGCGTGAAGCCGCCTTTGTACTCGCCCAGTGCCACACCGTTGATCCAGACGGTGGAGGCTGTCATGGCACCTTCGAAGTCGACGAAGACGCGCTTGCCCTGCGCCGCTGCGGGGTACTTGAAGCGACGCCGGTAGGTCGAGACAAACTCGTAGAGTTTGTCGTCGAAGTTGTGCCATGGCAACTGAACGTTGGTATGGGGGATGACGATCCGCTCGAAGGAGCTGTCGTCAAAGCTGGGCAGGTGGGCACCGTCGACCTTGGCGGGATGGTAACGCCAGTTGCGATTGATGGGCAGCACGACACGGGTCTGGCTGGCGCCATGCTCTGCTGCAAAGGCTGCGGTGCCAGGGATGGTGGAAGCGGCAAGAAGGGTGCCTGTGGTCTTGAGGAAGTCGCGTCTTAGCATGAAAGTATTCTCCAAATCATGTGGTCGTGCCTGTTATTCGCAGTTATTTGTAACTACTTTTGTTTTG
>JAJZFE010000386.1 GCA_021798655.1 Acidobacteriota bacterium
GCACCAACCACGTTGCAGATAGCAAGCGTCTTCGAGCCCTTCGCGATCAGCTCGTGCTGCGCGGCGATGGTGTCTGCCGTCTCGCCGGACTGCGTGATGAGCAGCCCCAGTTCGCTCGGGTTCGGGATCGGGTCGCGGTAGCGGTACTCGCTGGCGTAGTCCACATCCACAGGCAGGCGCGCGAGCCGCTCGATCATGAACTTGCCCGCGAGCCCCGCGTGCCAGCTTGTACCGCACGCCGCGATGGTGATGCCGGTCGCGGCCTTGAACTCTTCCGGCGTGATCTTCATGTCGGGCAGAAAGACCTTGCCGGTGTCGAGCGACACGCGGCCCAGCGTGGTGTCGCGGACGGCGCGCGGCTGCTCGTTGATCTCCTTCAGCATGAAGTGCTTGTAGCCGGCCTTCTCCGCCTGGATGGGGTCCCACGTGATGCGCTGCGGCTGCATGGTCTTGGTCACGCCGTCAAAGTCCGTCAGCGCAACACCAGCGGTCGTCAGTGTGGCGACCTCGAGGTCATTCAGGAAGTAGATATCGCGCGTGTGGTGCAGGATGCCGGGCACATCGGAGGCGAGGAAGAACTCACCTTCGCCGAGGCCGAGCACGATCGGCGGGCCCATGCGCGCGGCAACCATCTTGTCCGGTTCAGCGGCAGAGAGCACGCCGATGGCGAAGGCGCCGGTGAGTCGCTTGACGGCGCGCCGCACAGCCTCTTCCAGCGGTAGGCTCTGCGGCAGCTGACCCGCGATGACCGCAACATTTGTGTTGGAGTCGGCGGCGTCGGTGTTGGTCAGTCGTTCGGGATTGCCCGCAGCGAGCTCCAGCTCATCCTGAATCACGTGCGCGATGATCTCGGTGTCGGTCTCGGACGAGAACTTGTGGCCCTTGGCGATGAGTGCGTTCTTCAGCGTCAGGTAGTTTTCGACGATGCCGTTGTGAACCACCACCAGTGTGCCTGTACCGTCGCGATGCGGATGCGCGTTCTCCTCCGTGGGGCGACCGTGCGTGGCCCAGCGCGTGTGCCCGATGCCATAGGTTCCCTGCACCGGATCGTGCGCAAGTATCTCGGCCAGGTTCCGCAGCTTGCCAGGCGCGCGACGCAGCTGCAGCGGCCGTCCGCCGCCGGCTACAGCGATGCCGGCCGAATCATAGCCGCGGTATTCGAGGCGCGCCAGGCCCTCCATGATGACAGGTACGCAAGCCTTGGGTCCGATGTATCCAACGATTCCACACATAAGAAAGAGTGTAGAGGATGCCAGGTGCCGCGCGAAGCACCGCCAACGCCGCAGCTGCCACCCACCCAAACTTTCTTTCGCGAATTTCCGGCCAAACTCCCCGTGTCAACCCCCAACCCGACACCCAGGACCCCTAACCCACTCTTCTATAAAGGCTTACCCCCGCAAAACGAAAAGCACTTCACCCCTCTCCACTCGCTATAATAGAAATAGGGGAAGCACCGACAGAAAGATAGAGGGATGTACCGGCAGCCGAATCCGCCAGGCCCGAAGCCTCCAGGACCACAGCTAAAGCCGTTCTCCTCAGGTGTAGTCGTCAGCAATCTTCACGATTAGTCATTCTTCACGATTTGTCATTCCGCAGCGAAGCGGAGGAATCTGCTTGGGCAGCCACTACACTTGCTGGAAAAGCGTTCTAACCCCAATCTTTTGAATATTTTAGCTCTATCATGCCTGCAATCAATGAGTTGCAGCCACTTCGCCCGTAACCCCAATGTTTTGAATATTATACCCGTAAAATCTTTGCAATCAATATTTTGCAGCCGTTGCATTGCGTAACCTGTTGATTCCAGAGATCAAGCAAAAAACAGAGGGGGGGTACCCCCCTCCGCCAAGGGGTTCAGCCAAACCAGCGCAGGCCCTGGCATTCACGCTGCCCGAGTCGAACTCCACCGGCACCATCGCACCGGGATGATCGGAATCCAACTCAAGCCACGAGGCCTCCGTCTCGCGAGCGAAGACCCGCAGTTCTGGCAGACCAGACATGGCAGCGCCGGACAACACGAATCGGCGACGATTCATCATGCCCGGAGAGCACCCCGTCGGCCGCAGACCCCGCAACCACAACCGGCGCGGACTGCCTCAGCTTACGCGCAGGTAGCGCAGCAGCTCCAGCGGATGAATCGGTTTGGGCAGCAGTTCGAACTCGTGGCCGCGCAGGCGGGCGCGCTCCAGGATCTCCTGCGTCGCCGCCTGGCCGCTGAACAACACGATGCGCGCCGCCGGGCAGTGCGCACGGATCGCAATCGCCGTCTCCACCCCATCCAGGTGCGGCATCGCCACATCACTCAGTACCGTCTCGGGCTGCAGCGTACGCGCGGCTTCCACCGCCTCGTGACCCCCATACACAGCGCTGGCCCTGAAGCCGTTACGGTTCAGAATCTGCACAATCGTATCGGCGATCAGCACCTCATCGTCCACCACCAGCACACTACCGCCGTCGCGATCATCGGTGTACCGCGCTGCGTCTAGAAGCGTCTGGGGCTGCGTATCGGCTTGCATGGCGTACCTTTCGTGTCCAGTGGCTGTGACGTTGACGAAGAGATCGTTTCATGAAGAGTGCGAGGCCGGCACAGGCACCCGCGGCAACTCGCGAACCTGTTGCCCGGCCCGTTGCGTAGCTACAGTCTAATCCAACCAGTCCGCCACCACGGGACCAGAGCAGGCGATACTGCCCTGTCTTACCGGGCTGCGTCGTTCGCAGCAACCGGAGCCAGCGGCAGAAAGACCCGGAACACCGTCCCTGTCGGCGTCTCGGTGCGGGTACGAAACCGCACACTGCCACCCTGCTTCTCCACGATGCCGCGCGTCACCCACAGCCCAAGCCCGGTCCCTGTCGTCTGCTTGGTAGTGACAAACGCCGTAAACAGTTGCGGCCGCACCGCCGCAGGAATCCCTTCGCCGCGATCAGTCATCACCACGACAATGCCTTCCAACCCTCCCTGCCGACGCCGACGCGCGCGAATGCGGATCGGCGTATGCGAGCTGGCATCAATCGCATTCACCAACAGATTTGAAAACACCTGCCGTACCTCTCCCTGCAATCCCATCAGTCGCAGGTCGGGCTCCATCTCCAGCGAGCACTGCACGGACTTGCTTTGCATCTTGCGCGCAAACAGCTCCACGCTGTCCAGCAGCAGCTTGTTCAGGTCGATCAGTACCAGCCGTGTTGTGTCGCGGTAGAAGCCGAGTGTCTGCTGCGCCAGCTGCGACACGCGCGCCAGCTCGGCGTCGGCGGTATCCAGCAGCTGTTGCACGCCCACCGGCACGCCGCTGTCGGTGCGCGCCAGATAGATCAGGTTCATCACCGCTTCCAGTGGGTTGTTGATCTCGTGCGCAATCGTCGCCGCCAGTCGACCGGTTGCGGCCAGCTTCTCGCTGTCGCGCAGTGATTGCTCCTGCAGCTTGCGCTCGGTGACATCGCCCACCGTACCCACCATGCCCGTCACGAATCCCCCCGCCGTATCGGCATAGGTCGGTACGCCGCTGGCGTACACCCAGCGCGTCGTGCCATCCGGCAGACCAATGCGGTACTCGGCCCGGTAGGTCCGCCCAGTCTCCAGCGACGCCTCCAGCGTATCTCTCACATTGGCTCGATCGTCCGCCATCACGATGCGCTGCCGCAGATCCGTGCGCGTCAGCGACTCTCCCGTTGGCAGCCCGAAGAGCGCAATCGCCCGATCATCGAGCTCCAGCCTGTCCGAACTGCGCTCCCACACCCATGTACCCAGCTGCGCGGCCTCCAGCGCCTGCTGCAGCCGCTTCACGGTCGCACGCAACTCACGCGGCTCTCTCTCCGTCTCCGCCAGCGGAGCGGAGGCGTTGGGCAGGAATTCCATCCGGGAGTGCGGCGACATCATCACGTCACCCGTTCAGATGCGCGCAACCGTCATCGGGTAGCGTGCAATGTTGCGAATCATCAAACACGCCCATCGGCGCACGCACCAGCAGGCGGATACACCCCTTACTTGAACAGGTTCGCCGCCCGCATCGCGGTCAGGTACACGCCCCACGCCGCCGGCACGATCACCACCAGCCAGGCCAGAACAAGGCTCGCAACGGAACTTGGTTTCGGATTCGATGTCATCACACTCTCCCTGCTTCGGTTCATCCTGTTTGGTAGGCCGCACCAGCTTGCACATCCGGCCGTTCAATGCCGGGCGGCTGCGCCCTGCACCGCGTCCTCACCCTTCAGCCAGTAGCGCTCCGCCACCGGCCGCACCATCAGGTTGGCCACAAACCCCGCCGCCAGCAGTCCTGCCATGATGTGCAGAATCCCGGGGTACGCCTGCGCCAGCGGAATATGCTGCTCCTTATAGTGGTCCAGAATCGCGTTGTCGATCAGCGGCCCAACGATGCCTGCTGTGGACCAGGCCGTCAGCAGGCGACCATGAATCGCCGACACGTTGTACCCCCCGAACAGGTCTTTCAGATACGCCGGTATCGTTGCGAACCCGCCTCCATACATGCTGATCAGCACTCCAAACACCAGCACAAATACCGGCAGCGCGTGCATCGCAGGCACCGCGTAGTACAGCACCCCGCCCAGCGCAAAGAACACCATGTACGTCTGCTTGCGCCCCAGCAGGTCCGACATCGAGGCCCAGAAGAACCGGCCCACCATGTTGAACAGCGACAGCAGCCCCACAAAACCACCTGCGGCCACCACCGTCACCCGCCCCGCAAACACGTTCTGGATCATCGGCGAGGCGGACTCCAGAATCCCGATGCCCGCCGTCACGTTCAGGCACAGCACCAGCCACAGCAGCCAGAACTGCGGCGTCCGCATCGCCGTATTCACGTCCACATTGTGCCGGCTGATCATCGCCGACTGCGTCTGCGCCGGAACATACCCCTCCGGCTTCCAGCCCGGCGCTGGTACCCGAATCATGAACACCCCGAACATCATGAACAGGAAGTACAACGTGCCCATGCACAGAAACGTCATCACGATCGGCTGGTGGCCGCTCGTCCTGAAGTGCGCCATCAGGTTATTCGCCAGCGGCGCGCCGATCATCGCTCCACCGCCAAAGCCCATGATCGCCAGCCCCGTCGACAGACCTGGTCGATCCGGAAACCACTTGATCAGCGTCGATACCGGCGAGATATAGCCCAGCCCCAGCCCGATGCCGCCAATCAAACCGTAGCCCAGAAAGATCACCGTCAGCGAATGCAGATGCACGCCAAACGCCGCCACCATGAACCCCAGGCCAAAGCACACCGCAGCCACAAACATCGCCTTGCGCGGCCCCGCCGTCTCCAGCCACTTGCCAAATAGCGCCGCAGAGACGCCCAGAATCGCAATCGCAAACGAGAAGATGTACCCAATCTCCTTCAGGTTCCACGGCGTCCCAACGCTCTGGCTGAACGCCGACAGCGGCGCAACAAACACGCTGAACGAATACACCTGCCCGATCGCCAGATGAATAGCCAGCGCCGCCGGCGGCACCAGCCAGCGGCTGTAGCCAGGCTTGGCTACCGAGTGGTCGCGATCCAAAAATGAAAACAGCCCCATAGCAGCACGCTCCCTCTATCTCGAACCTGCCCGCAGCGCAACGTGCTGCAAGTCAGGTCGCAGCAAGTTGTAACACTTTCTTCATCCCGCAATCATTACAGCGACACGTTTCTTTTTCAGTCGCTCAACAATCCTCCGAATCCGGGCGCAATGCTATCCTTCGTGCGAGACCCTGTTTGCGCGCAACCACCATCCCTGAACACGCGGAGGACATCGATGGCTGAACCGTGGCAGGTGCCGGCCCCCGGCACGCCCGCGCCCTCCCTGCACCTCGACCTTCGCCCGCTCTCACTCGGCGAAATCCTGGACCGCACCTTCTCGGTCTACCGCTCGCGTTTCTGGCTCTTCTCCGGCATCGCGGCCATCTATGCGGCATGTGCGCTCGCCTTTCAGCTGCTCAACCTGCTGGCTCGCCACTTCGTCACCATCCACTACGGCTTTCGCAGTGGAACGTCCTCTGCGCTCGTCGGTAGCCTCATCATGGCGTTACCACTGCTTGTGCCCTACGCCATCACCGAGGCCGCGCTCATCTTCGCACTGCGCGAGGTCTACCTCGGCAACGGCACCACCGCCGCCAGCGCCCTGCGTGCCACCATTCGCCGCTGGTATCGCTACGTCGGCATCGCGCTCTGGATCACCATCAGTTGCGCCTGGGCGCCGCTGCTCTTCTGGATTCCGGCCTTCGGCATCGCACTCAACCTGCAAGGGTCCAACCTCGCCTGGCTTGTAGGGCTGCTGTTCTTCCTCGGCTTCTGCACCCTGCCCTACAGTGTCTGGGTGCTCCTCCGCAACCTCCTCGCCGCGCAGGTCTCGGTCGTGGAAGACGCACCTGTTCGCGCCTCCATGCGCCGCAGCAAACTGCTCACCCGCGGTGCCAGGCTCAACATCTTCGTCGTGCTGCTCGTCGCCACGGCACTCACCATGACCGCCGGAGTGCTGCAGGCGCCGCTGCTCTTCCTCGTCGCCCGCAATCCCCTGCAGGAAC
>JAJZFE010000067.1 GCA_021798655.1 Acidobacteriota bacterium
TCTTGCCCAGCAGGTTGTACGGCCCGGTCGCATTCGGTTCCAGCAGCAGCGCCTCCTGTAGGTTCCGCTGCGCGTCATCATACTTCGCCGCACGGTTGTACGCGTCGCCCAGCTCCTCATACACGCTCGGCAACAGCGGATCGGCCACCTTCTCCTTCTCCAACTCGGCCACTGCCTCATCCAAACGATTGCCTGCCAGCGCGATCTCGCCCAGCAGCTCATGCGCCAGCGGCAGCCCTGGCTGAATCTCCAGCGCCTTCTGCGCGAAGCTCTGCGCCACCGGCACGTACTCGCGCCGCAGCAACATCCGCGCCGCCACCAGGTACGCCGCCGCGCCGTCCGCCGCGAATCCGAACTGCGCCGCGAACGCATGGCGAGCATCGTCATACCGACGCGTGTCCATGTAGCACAGCGCCAGGATGTACTTCGGATCGGCCTTGCCCAGCGCGCCCTGCGCGCTCGCGCTCTCCAGCAGAGGAATCGCGTCCCCCGGCCGCCCCATCCGGAACAGCGTCAACCCACGCATCTGCGCCGCCTCCGCATCGTGCGGGTCTTCCACCAGCGCCGCCGCAAACGCCGCATCCGCCCCGCGAAGATCATTCATCGCATACTCCGCCAGGCCCTCCGTGCGGCTCAGCCACGCCACCTGCGTATGCGCCGCGCGCATCGTCGCAATCTGCTTCAACGCAACATCGGGATGCCCGGTGTCAATGCTGTGCCGCAGCGCACCTTCCGTCGGCACACCCACAGAGGCACCGTCCGCGGACGCCTGCGCGCGAATCGCAACTGCTGACATCGCGCAGGCAACGAGCGTCAACGCCCCCAAACTCTTCTTGCAGGAATCTATGAATCGTCTCATCGTTACAAGCCCCGAGGTCGGCAGCATCCATCTGCCTCCACCTTACTACCGCACAAACGAAAAGGTGGAAGGAGATCGCTCTCCCTCCACCCTTGCGCTGCATCGTTGTTTAGAACGCCAGATGCAGAGTGAACTGCAGTTGACGCGGGTTCGAGGTACCGTTCGGGCCGGGGCCCGAAGTGATCTGGCCACCCGTATCAATGCTGCCGTTGGGGTTGCCATAGTTGATGTGGTTGAACGCGTTGAACGCATCCATGCGGAGCTGTACGTCGTAGTGCTCGTGGAAGACGACGTCCTTCATCAGCGACATGTCGCTGTTGAAGAAACCAGGTCCCCATGCAGTGTTGCGGCCAGCGTTACCGATGGTGTCCAGGCCAGGGTTGGTGAAGCCTTCGTTGCCCAGCTTCGGTGCATCGAAGTACGTCACGCCCTGCTGCGAACCCGGAATACCGCGCTTGTGCATACCTAGCCCCTTCGGGTTGCCGTTTGGATAGCACGGAGCGTTCGCCACAACATTATTGCTGCAGGAATCGTACGTCAGCGTGAACGGCAGGCCACTCTGAATCACGAACACCGGACTGATCTGCCAGCCGCTGATAACCCCATTCACAACCGGGTTTACCTTCGTGCCAAACCGACCATTCTTGCCGAACGGCAGCTTGTACAGCCCGTAACCCGTGAACGAATTACGGCGTACTGCACTGTCGTTGCCGATCACTGCCGCCTTGTCCCACGTCGCATAGTTGTTACCCGTGGCCTGCGCATGCTGGTACGAGTAGTTGGCGCTGAACGAATAACCGTGCGTTTCGGCCTTCGTCAACGACATCTGCAACGCATTGTAGTGCGTGTCCTGGTCATCACCGTAGTAGCTGATGTCCTGGTTCCAGCCGCAAGCACCCACGCAAGCCGGCAGATTGCCGTTGGTATAACGGCGCAGCAGCGTTTGATTGCTGGTCGCGCCGGTGGCCGTGGGAGTGGATGGAGCTGCACTGTCATAGTGCAGAGCAATCCCGTTCTGCGTGAACGACGCGGGCAGGAAGTTGCCTGCTTCGTTCGGGTTGGTATTGTTGCCGTCACCGTCGCTCAAGGTATGCGTGCCCTTGTTGCCTACGTAGGCCACTTCAAGCGACAGGGTTGGGGTCAGCGAACGCTGAACCGTCACGTTCCAGGCATCCAGGGTCGGCAGCCGCTCTGTGAACGGGCGAGCCTTGATGTTCACCGAGTTGCCAACTGTGGTTCCCGCGGGAGCACCAGGAACCGCCGCCTGCACAGAGATCTGACCCTGCGAGTTCGGCGTGACCGGCGTGTAGGGCGACAGACCTGTCACTTGTGCGCTGGTAGCCGTCGGCGTGTCCAACTGGAACGCGTAGCTCGTAGGCCCGTTCTGCCCCGTGATGGACTGGTTCGCCAGCACAGGCACGTTCTGCGTCACCACATGGCCGAAGTCTGATCCGAACACACCCAGATCGAAGCTGCGACCGTAGCCCGCGCGGATCACCGTCTTTGCATTCCACTGGTACGCAACACCGAGACGCGGATTCCATGCGTTCTTGGCCGCCGCGACTCCCATGTTCAACGGCACCGGGCCGGAGCCCGCCACGTTGAGGTAGCCCGTCTGCAGGTTCAGCAGCGCGCCGTTGCCCGTACCGTTCACCCGCTCCGGTGCGTAATACTCGTAGCGGATGCCCAGGTTCAGCGTCAGCTTCGGCGTAGCGCGCCACGTGTCCTGTGCGTAGAAGAAGTCTCTAGGCTGAAACTCCTTCGCATTCGTGGACAGGCTGGCATAACGGTTGAACGCCGTCACATCACCCAGCACGAACGACGCAAAGCCAAGGCCCGTTCCCGACGCTCCTGCGTTGGATGTGGGACCGGCACCAAACTGGTCATGGCCCGTGCGGCTGTTATCCGACGGCACGCGCAGGTTGCGCGCATAGCGCAGATCCACACCCACCTTCACAGCGTGGTTGCCGATCGTCCTGGTCCAGTTGTTCACGAGCTGGAACTGGTCTTCCTTCTCCTTGAGCGGGCAGTTGCAATGGTTAATGTTGAGACCCGTGCCATACTGCGAGTTCTGGTTTTGGCCATTGCTCGGCCCCTGGGAACCGCTCCGGTCTGCATCGGCGATGTCGATATCCGGTGCGCCGAAGTCCACAGGCACGGTCAGACCGCCGCCGCTGATGTTCTGTCCGTTGAACGGCAGGTTCACGTTGCTCGCGTCATACGGGGTCGTCCCGATGTTGTACCGGAAGTAGCCAAGACGAACGTCCGTTACCAGCTTCGAGTTGATGACTACGTCCGTGCCCAACGCAAGGCTGTCGTTCGCGCCCTGCGAAGTTCCGCCGTAACCGGCCAGGCCAAAGCCCGCGCCGCCCGCGTTGCCAAACATCGTCGTGCCCGTCAGGGTATCCGTAAACCGGCTGAACCGGCCAAACACATGCACCCGCTGGCTCAACACCGCGTCGCCGCGCACGTCCCACTGATTGCTGTTGAGCAGACCCGAACCGCTGGCGCCGTAGTTCTGCTCCAGGCCGCCCTGCGTACCGGGCAGATTCGGCGTGTAGCCGCCCGCCTTCAGCAGCTTGAACAGGTTCAGCGCCTGCGCCGAAAGCCGATTGGCAGGAATGATGTTGCCCGCGAACGGCAGGCCCGTCGTCGGATCATACAGTGGGTGCGTGATACCAGGCGTCGTCGCACCGGCTGCCGGAGCCAGATACTCGCTGAAGTCGCAACCCGTCGTGCCCAGGCAGCTGTTCAACAGTAGCTGCGTAGGAATCGTCTGAATGTTGGCGATGCCTACCTTCTGACGTACACCTTGATAGTCGCCAAAGAAGAACGCCTTGTCCTTGATGATCGGGCCGCCGATCGAACCACCAAACTGGTTCTTCAGACCGCCCGGAAACGCCGCCGTCGGCGACTGCGAGAACGGATCACGCGCCAGGTTGGCGTTGCTCTCGCGGTTGTCGAACGCAGTGCCGTGGAACTGGTTCGTTCCCGACTTCGTCTGCACCGTCTCCACCGACGCCACCGCTTTGCCAAACTCGGCATCGTAGTTCTGCGTGATGATCTTGGCTTCAGACATCGACTCCGAGTTCGGGTTGATGACGATGATGCCCAGGATCGCGTCCTGGTTATCCGTGCCGTCCAGCGTGTAGTTCACACCGCCGAACGCCTGTCCGTCGATCTGGATCTGCTTGGAACCCTGCGGATTCTCCGAAGCCGCATGGGCCCAGCCCAACTGCTGCGCGCCCGGCAGCAACAGCTGCAGGTTCGTGAAGTTATGGTCCGGAATCGGCAGGTCTTCAATCTGCGTCGCGTTGAACGTGGTCGCAACGTCCGCGCGATCCGTCTTCAGCTGCGGCACCTGATCGGCGTCCACCTCGACCGTCTGGCTTGAGGTACCCACCGGCAGCACCGCCGTCAGGCTCTGCGAAGAATCCGCAAACACCTGCAACGACTTCTGCTCGTAGCTCTTGAAGCCCGTTGCGTCCACCTTCACGGTGTACACGTCCGGGATCAGATGGTCCGCTGTGAAAAATCCGCTCGCATTGCTCGTCAGCGTGACCGAGGTGCCCTTGGCCACGTCGGTCACGGTCACCGTTGCGTTCGGCACTGCCGCGCCGGTCGAATCAGTCACCGTACCAAGAATCTGGCCGTAGACCGCCTGCGCATGAGCGCTCGGGCCTCCCGCCAGCAGAGCAGCCACGGCGCCCACCAACAGCGGCAGCCTCGCTCTCTTCATCCAATTCATATTCATGCTAGTCCTCCGAAATTTCCTTCAGTTCGTACTTCGTTGGGGCCAATCGACTCGCTTGCCGTTACTCTTCGCTCGCTCGTAAACCTGCCGCGCGGGCCGTTGGCTCTCCACTGTCTCCACCAAATGGTTGAAATTGGCGTCCACAGATGTAGTTGCTTTTGAACCTCGCAAACTTTACTCAACCCGAAGGCGAATTGTCAACATATTCCTGCAGCAGAACCACCCCAACCACTCTCAAGCTGTAATGTCATATCAGCAACCCCTCCCACGCAACATTTCTTTAGGTCGCAAAGATATACGTTTTACCCGCATTTCTTGATAATTTGCCCCCTCCGACCCCACCCCCCATTTCCACGCACTACCCGAAGTAATTCGCCCTGACACCACGCTCAATTGATATGACAGATTAGCCCTCGCTACAGCCCGAATGTTATAGTTCTCCCGTTTGCTTCCGGAGGACTTCCATGGCTCTATCCATCGCCCCATCTCTGCCTCGTCGCGCACGTCGCGCGCTGCCCGCGCTGCACGTCTTCAAGCCCCTGACTCCAGCCTTCCTGCTGCTCGTCGCCGGCCTCTTCACCGCACTCAGCGCACTCCCCGCCGCCGCACAATCCGCCGCCCCTTCAGCCTCGGACATCTGGTGGAAGCACGCCGTCGTCTATGAGATCTACCCGCGCTCTTTCCAGGACTCCAACGGCGATGGCATCGGCGACCTCAACGGCATCACCTCCCGCATGGACTACCTCCAGCACCTCGGCGTCGACGCCATCTGGATCGCCCCCATGTACCCTTCCCCGCAGGTTGACTTCGGCTACGACATCTCCGACTACGAAGCCGTCGATCCCCAGTACGGCACCCTCGCCGACATGGACCACCTCATCGCCGAGGGCAAAAAACACCACGTCCGCGTCCTCCTCGACATGGTCCTCAACCACACCTCCGACAAGGCCCAGTGGTTCATCGACTCCGCCAGCTCCCGCACCAACCCCAAGCACGACTGGTACGTCTGGAACGACGGTATCTCCGCCGATACCCCCGGCATCACCCCGCTGCAGAAGCGCTTCGAGCACGACGGCAAGGTCCCGCCCAACAACTGGGAGTCTCTCTTCGGCGGCTCGGCCTGGGAGTGGGTTCCCGCCGTCCACCAGTTCTACTACCACAAGTTCTACATCCAGCAGCCCGACCTCAACTGGGACAACCCCGCCGTCGAGAAGGCCTGCTTCGGCGCCATGCGCTTCTGGCTCGACCGCGGCGTCGCCGGCTTCCGGCTGGACGCCATCCCCACCCTCTTTGAAGATCCCCAGCTCCGCAACGAGCCCGAGGTCGGCGGCGTCAACGCGCAGGGCGACCCCAACCTCAAGGAGATCTACACCACCAACCTGCCCAAGGTGCACGACGTCATCCGCCGCATGAAGGCGATGGCCGCCAGCTATCCCGGCAATCGCGTCCTCATCGGCGAAACCTACCTGCCCAACACCGCCGAGCTCGACAAGTGGTACGGCGGCGCAGCGCACGACGAGCTCGACCTGCCCATGGACATGCTCCTCGGCTTCCACGGCGACCACGACAAACTCGACGCCTCCGCCTTCCGCGCGCACATCACCGAGGCCGAAACCCAGCTCCACGGCTCGCAGCCCCTCTTCGTCTTCGACAACCACGACAACGTCCGCGCCATCAACCGTTACGGCGACAGCACGCCCGACCCCGCCGTCGACGGCCCGCTCGTCAACAAGGTCCTCGACGCCGTCCTGCTCACCGTCCCTGCCACCGCCCTCACCTACTACGGTGCGGACATCGGCATGGTCACCACCACGCCCACCCGCAAGGAAGACGTAAAGGACCCCATCGGCATCACCGGCTGGCCCAAGGAAAAGGGCCGCGACAGA
>JAJZFE010000142.1 GCA_021798655.1 Acidobacteriota bacterium
CCCGTAGACATCTCGCTCTTGTTCCCCGTCGTCAGCACCAGCGCGCCAAACTTGTTCGAGAGCGCCATCAGCAACCCACCCCGTATCCGCGACTGCAGATTCTCCTCCGCCAGCCCAAACGGTGTCCCCGCAAACAGAGGCTTCAGCACCTCCTGATACGCCCCAAACACCTCATGGATCGGCAGCAACTCGAACCGTATCCCCAGGTTCTTCGCCAGCCCTCGCGCATCTTCAATCGATCCCAGCGACGAGTACTCACTTGGCATCCCCACGCCCAGCACATTCTCCGCGCCCAGAGCATCCACCGCAATCGCCGCGACCAGCGCCGAATCGATTCCTCCGCTCAGCCCCACCAGCGCCTTCTTGAAGCCGCACTTCCGCACATAGTCCCGTGTCCCCAGCACCAGCGCATCCCACGTCGCTGCCACATCATCCGGCTTCACCTCTGCTGCTTTACCCGGATGCTCCGTGTCCACGATCACCAGATCCTCGGCAAAGCCAGCTCCACGAGCAACCACTGTCCCATCCGGACCCACCGCCAGAGACGATCCATCGAACACCAGGCTGTCGTTCCCGCCCACCTGGTTCACCATCGCCACAAACGCGCCATGCCGCTCCGCCAGCGCCGCCAGCATCCTCTCCCGTACCTCCGGCTTGCCCTGCCAGAACGGTGAAGCCGATATATTCAGAATCACCCGCTGTTGCCCCGCCAACTCAGCCGGCTGCTTCTCCCACTGCCGCATCAGTTCATCAACCGGGTCCACTGTATACAACCGGCGCGGCCAGAAGCTCTTGTCGTTCCACGCATCCTCGCACACCGTGATTGCCAGCGGCTGCCCACCCACCAGCGTCAACCCCTGCTCCACCGCAGGCTCGAAGTACCGTTGCTCGTCGAACACGTCGTAGAACGGCAGCAGCATCTTCTGCTGCACAAAGCTCACCTTGCCCCCCGAGAGCAGCACCGCCACATTGCGCACCTGCTTACCCACCGCCGCGTTCGTCGCCATCACCGACCCGCACAGAATCGCCGGTCGTCCCGCCTCTGCCGTCCAGGCAGCCACTTCCGCAATTCCAGCCTCAGCCCGTGCGACAAAATCCCGCTTCTCCAGAAAATCCGCCGGCGGATACCCACACACAGCCAACTCCGGAAACACTACCAGCGCCGCACCCAGGCCTTCCGCCAGTGACGCATACTCCAATATCTTCGCTATGTTCCCAACGAAATCCCCAACCGTAGGGTTGATCTGTGCCAGAGCAATCTTCACCCCTAAAGTCTACCCCGTCTGCACAACAAAATGCGCGTGCAACCCTCGTCGCATACAACCGCGCTCCTACGAGCCCGTCCCACTCACCACCACCCCGACCGTCCGGGCCAGAATCTTCAGATCCAGCCAAACACTCCAGTTCTCCACATACGCCGTGTCCAGAGAAATATAGCTGTCGAACGATGGGTCCTGACGAGCCTCCACCTGCCACAACCCGGTAATTCCCGGCAACACATCCAGACGCCGCAGATGCGACAAGTCATACTGCTCCACCTCCGCAGCCATCGGTGGCCGCGGCCCAACCAGGCTCATATCGCCCTTCAGAACGTTGTAGAACTGCGGCAACTCATCCAGCGAGTACTTCCGCAGTATCCGCCCTATCTTTGTCACCCGCGGATCGTTCCCGATCTTGAACAACACGCTGTCCCGTTCGTTCATATGTTCCAGATCAGCCTTCAGCTTCTCCGCATCCACCACCATCGTCCGGTACTTATAGCAGACAAAAGTCCGGCCCTTGCGCCCAATCCGCTGCGCACGATACAGAATTGGTCCCTTGGAATCGAATCGCACCGCAATCGCCAGCCCCAGCATCACCGGAAATCCCACCGCCAGCGCCAGCGATGCCAACGTGATATCCAGCATCCGCTTCAGCAGAAACGACCCAATCGCAAACTCGCGCCGATGCAGTGGAATCGTCGGAAACTGCCCAATGTATTCGACCGGCGCGTTCCACGCCAACCCGTCATAGAGGTCCGGAACCACCCGCACGTCGATTCCCATCTCCCGCGCCTCTTCCACCATCCCGATCACCAGCTTCTTGTCCGCTGGAACCGAGAAAAATATCTCGTCCACGAACAGTGACCGCGCAATCGACAGGCAGTTCCGTACATCGCCAATTACATCCGCATCTCCCTGTTCCGCCTCACGCTCCGTCAGCGCAATAAACCCCTTGAACCGGAACCCCAGATGCTGCAGTGCCTCCAGATGGTTCCGCAAAGCATGACCCACGCGCCCCGCACCAACAATCATCACGTTCCGCGTCTCTATCCCCGCCCGATATCGGCTGTAGACCATCTGACGCCACAACGCCCGGCGTACCGAAATCCCCACCGCCGTCAGCCCAATCAGCAACCCCACCAGCACCCGCGAGACCCCTACGCCCCGCAACAGATACAGCGTCCCACACAAGATCAACCCCGAAACCAGAATCGCCTGCATCGTCATCCGCTGCTCATGCAGTCCACTTCGATTCTGTATCGGCCCGTACAGACCATACGAACGCATGAAAAACACCAGGCAGGCCGCAAACCAGCCAATGTAAAACACCATCTCAGGAGGACCGCTATGGAATAAATCAGGAACCAACGACACCGCCGCTGCATCCGCAGGCAGTACCTCGCGAAACCGCAACGCCAAAATTCCGGCCGAGAACGCAGTCGCAAAATCCAACGTCGCCCAGATCAGACTGGTCACCGAAGGACGCTCAAATATCCCAAAGCGCGTGGTCTGCTTCCTGGCCCCGGCAGCGCGCCTTCTGCCCGACACAATAACTTGTTCTAAATACTCCGGTGTCGACACTGCGAATGCCTCTCTCACACTGTGATTAGGCTTGGCTTCCAGGATCCCCGACTCAGCCAAATTACTTCAACTGGCCAAGCGCAGAATCGAAATCATTCAGTTCTTGCAAGTCAAATTATGTACTCTACTCGACAAACACGTGCGCAAGAAAGAAGTTTCCCCCTATGAAACAGAAAGAAAGTGCCCGCGGTATCAACAGAAGCATACTTTCTTGTTACCAACACAGGCAACGCAACCTGCAAATATTTGCAAAGTATTAACTAAAGTCTAATCTACCAACCAAATTATTCTTCATAATAAGCAACTTACATACACTCCGCTCTCCCACTAAACGGGTAGTACCAACGCGTCCAGCCGCAGAAACTCCTCCAGAACCACGTCGTCACTCTGCTCCATCTCCTCCATGGTCCCGAAAAACCGTGCCTTGCCCTGATGCAAAAACACCACCCTGTCCGCCAGCTTCTTTGCAAACTTCATATCGTGCGTCACCACAATACTGGTCAGATGCAACTGCTGCTTCAAACGTTCGATCAGGTCCCCCAGCAGATGCGCCATCAACGGATCGACCATCGTCGTCGGCTCGTCATACAACACCGCCTCCGGTTGCGACGCCAGCGCCCGGGCAATCGCCACTGAGCGCTTCATCCCGGTCGACAGGTCCGATGGCAGCAGACTCTCCATACCCGCCACCCCCACCATCTCCAGCAATCCCTTTACCACCTGCTCAATCTGGTCCTCTTCCATGTCCCCCCGCTCACGCAGTGGAAACGCAACATTCTCCCCCACCGAAATCGAGTCGAACAGAGCACCGTTCTGGAACACCATCGTCACCTTCTGGCGTATCCGCTGCAACTCCTGCTCCTTCATCCCGCAGATGTCCTCGCCCGCCACCCGGATCACGCCACCATCCGCCTTCAAAAATCCCATCAGCATCTGCAAAGCCACCGACTTGCCCACACCGCTGCGCCCCAGTATGCACAGTGTCTCCCCCGAATTCACGCAAAAACTTACATCGTCCAGCACCACCAGGTCTCCGAACGACTTCGACACATGCTCAAAAGAGATATACGAGCCCGGCTTGTTTCTAACCTCCAGAACCGCCTCCGCCGCTGCTTCATTCTGCAGCGCCGCCTGCTCCATAAACTCTTCCACCACCTCCGACGCATACTCGGGTGCAGGCTCGATCCCAGACTCAGTCCCAACCTCCAGCCCAGCCTCATGCTTCACCGCAAACCCGGTCTCATCCTGCTTGGCCATTCGCCTCTCCTCTCCCCAAAGCCATCTCCTCGAAAGCCATCTCTTCTTCAGATGCCAACGTCAGCAGCACGTCGCTCTGCCACCCGAAACTCCTCCGGAGTATTCACATTCATCAACCACTCCGTCTCCATCCCGCTCACCTCCAGATACTCCACCGCTCCCGCCGCCGCAATCGCCTGGGTTACCTTCCAGTGCCCCGCCGCCAACTCCGCCCGTAGCACCTCCAGCGCTCGCCGGTTATATCCAGCACACAGAGGCTCCGCTCGGCCTTCCACCCGCACCATCACCGCCACCCCGCTCGACTCCAAACAACGCTCCCCTAGCCGCCGCAGCAGCTCCGCCGGAACCAGTGGCACATCTACAGCCAAAAATAGACTCCAGTCGCAGAAAGTCGTCTCCAGCGCCGCCACTATCCCACCCAGCGGCCCGCAGCCACCCGTTCCGTCCGGTACCACCCGTCCATACATCCGCAGTGCATCACCACCACCAGCGATCCCCACCTCGGAGCAGACCTTTCCCAGCTTCCGCACCGCGCGTTCCACCAGCGTCTCCCCGGAAAACTCCAGCAACGCCTTATCCCGCCCCATCCGCGAGCTCTGCCCTCCCGCCAGTACAAACCCCGCCACTGGCAGCTGACTCAAGCTCCAACCCCACTCAGAAACCGCACAATCGACTCAATACCGCGGTAAAAATTCGCCAGATGAAACTTCTCATTCGGGGCATGTAGATTGTCATCCGGCAGCCCAAACCCCATCATCACCGTCGGAATCTTCAACTCCCGCACAAAGTCCCCCACAATCGGAATCGATCCGCCCCCCCGCACAAATACCGTCTCTTTGCCAAACACCGTATGCATCGCATCAGTCGCGGCCTTCACATACACATTGTCCGTACTCACCACAATCGGATCGCCCGAGTGGATCATCCGCACCTCCAGCACAATCCCCTTCGGCGTCAGCGACTCCACATACGCCTTGTACTGCGCAAAAGCCTCCGCCGGCGTCATATCCGGAACCAGCCGCATACTCACCTTCGCCACCGCCTTCGCCGGAATCACCGTCTTCGCGCCAGCGCCAATAAACCCACCCGGCATCCCATGCACATCCAGCGTAGGTCGAGACCACGTCCGCTCCAGCACGCTGTATCCCGGCTCCCCGGTCAGCGCCACTGAACCCACCTCAGTCTCGCGATAGTGCTCCTCATCGAACGGCAGCGCCTTCCACGCCTTCAACTCCGCCTCCGTAGGCTTCGCCACCTTGTCGTAAAACCCCGGAATCAGAATCTTCCCCTCCGCGTCCTTCAACTGCGCAATCACCTGCGCCAGCGCCACAAAAGGGTTTGGCGCCGCCCCGCCATACATCCCCGAGTGCAGGTCCGTCCGAGCCCCACGCGCCTCAATCTCCGTGTAAATCATCCCCCGCAGCCCCACGCACAACGTCGGCAGGTCCGGCGCAAACATCTCCGTATCGCTCACCAGTGCCACATCCGCCTGCAACTGGTCCCCATGCGCCCGCACAAAGTGAGCAATCCCCTCGCCTCCAACCTCTTCCTCACCCTCCACAATCACCCGCACATTCACCGGCAGCGTCCCACCCCCTGCCACCATCAGCGACTCCAGCGCCTTCACGTGCATCCACATCTGGCCCTTGTCATCCACCGCACCCCGCGCATACAGGTTGCCGTTGCGCTCCGTAGGCTCGAACGGCGGCGATAACCACTCGTCCAGCGGCTCCGCTGGCTGTACGTCATAGTGCCCATAGCAAAGCACCGTCGGCTTGGCCTTCCCATCCGCACCCAGCCCGGCCTTCAGCCAATCCGCATACACCAGCGGATGGCCACCCGGCCGCTCCGCCGTCGCCGTCTCAATCAGCCGAACGTTCTCCATCCCAATCCGCTTCAACTCAGCAGCCACAAACTCCGCAGCCAGCCGCACATCCCCAGCATGCTCCGGTGCCGTCGATACCGAAGGAATCCGCAACAGCGCCTTCAACTCCTCCACAAACCGCCCCTGGTTCTCCTGCGCAAACTCCACCGCTGCCTTAATCGTCACGTCTGCCCTCACAATTCCGTTCCATCAAAATCTCTCGCCATCAAGCCGTACAGCGGCGAAGCCCCAGTATAGTGAACCTCGCCGCTCTCCTGCTTACTCCGCCGCCACAGCCTCCCCGGCAATCGTCTTCCCTGCCAGAAACGCGGCGATGTTTTCATTCAAAAACTTCGCATCCGCAGGACTCGCCCCGGCTCCCGCCGGATGTCCCCACAACGAAGGAATCGGCAGCAGCGTCACCTTCGGGATAAACCGCGACTCATACCGTGCATCCCCCACCGGAAAATACAGATCCGTCATCGAAGGCATATACAGCACCGGCAC
>JAJZFE010000523.1 GCA_021798655.1 Acidobacteriota bacterium
CCTGCCGCCCAAAGCCTGTCCTCTCGACCGAAGCCAAACGGCTTTATCGTTTGGCGCAGCGGAGAGACCCCCGCATTTGAGCCCGCACAACACCGCTATTTACCCGTCAGGCGAACAGCCAGCGAAGCGCTACAATCATTCATGGCCGCTGCAGCCATCGCCGAACCGCTCACGCACCCCGCGCTCGCCTGGGCGCATCCCGTTGTGCAGGAGTGGTTCCTCGCCAAGTTCGGCTCTGCCACCGAGCCACAGATCGCCGGCTGGCCCGCAATCCTCCGCGGCGAACCCACGCTCATCTCCGCGCCCACAGGCTCCGGCAAAACGCTCGCCGCCTTCCTCGTCTGCATCGACGCGCTGCTCCGCAAGGCCATCGCGGGCAACCTCACCGCGCAGACCGAGGTCGTCTACGTCTCACCGCTCAAGGCACTGTCGAACGACGTGCAGAAGAACCTCGACGGCCCGCTCGCCGAGATTCAGCAGTTGGCGATAGCTCGCGGCTATCTCTGCCAGCCGATCCGCACCGGCATCCGCACCGGCGACACGCCGACCAAGGACCGCACCGCGATGCTCAAGTCGCCGCCGCACATCCTCGTCACCACGCCGGAGTCGCTCTACCTGCTGCTCACCGCCGGCAAGAGCCGCCAGAACCTCACGCGCGTCCGCACCATCATCGTCGACGAGATCCACGCCATCGCCGACGACAAGCGCGGCGCGCACCTCGCCCTCTCGCTCGAACGGCTCGACGCGCTCGTCTGCGGCGAGAACCCGCTCGCACCCGGCGCGATGCTCACCGGCCTCGCCACACCGCCGCAGCGCATCGGCCTCTCCGCCACGCAGAACCCCATCGAACTCGTCGCCGCCTTCCTCACCGGCACCGCCGAGACGGGTGACCGCGGCCCTCAGCCGTTGTCATCCCGAATCACTGACACCTTGTCATCCCGCAGCGCTCAATCCTTGTCATCCCGCAGCGAAGCGGAGGGATCTGCATCTCTGCCGCAACCCATGCCCCGCCGCCCGGCCACCATCGTCCAGGTCGGCCAGCGCCGCACGCTCGACCTCGCCATCGAAGTCCCGTCCGACGAGCTCGGCTCCATCTGCTCCACCGCCATGTGGCAGGAGATCTTCGACAAGCTCGCCGCGCTCACCACGCAGCATCGCTCCATCCTCGTCTTCGTCAACACGCGCAAGCTCGTCGAGAAGATCAGCTTCGAGCTGAGCAACCGTCTCGGCGAAGACGCCGTCGCAGCGCACCACGGCTCGCTCGCCCGCGCTCTCCGTCTCGATGCCGAGCAGCGCCTCAAATCCGGCGAGATCAAGATCCTCATCGCCACCGCCTCGCTCGAACTCGGCATCGACATCGGCACGGTCGACCTCGTCTGCCAGATTGCCACCACGCGTTCTGTCGCCGTAGCGATGCAGCGCGTCGGCCGCGCCGGTCACTGGCGCGGAGCCATCCCCAAAGGCCGCCTCTTCGCCACCACGCGCGACGACTTGCTCGAACAGGCCGCGCTGCTGCGCAAGATGGTCGCCGGCGAGCTCGACCGCCTCGAAGTCCCCGAGCTGCCCGTCGATGTGCTCATGCAGCAGATCGTCGCGATGGTCGGTGCCGAAAGCTGGGACGAGGCCGCGCTCTACAACGTACTGCGCCGCGCGTATCCGTTCCGCAACCTCACGCCGCAGCTCTACGAGCAGCTGCTCGCGCTGCTGCACAACGGCATCGAGGTCTCGCGCGGCCGCTACGGTGCCTACATCCTCCGCGACCGCGTCCAGGGCCATCTCCACGCACGTCGCGGCGCGCGCATGATCGCTATCGCCAACGGCGGAGCCATCCCCGACAACAGCATCTTCGCCGTCATGCTGCAGCCGGAGAACGTGCAGATCGCCACGCTCGACGAGCACTTCGCCGTGGACTCTTCGCCCGGCGATGTCATCCTGCTCGGCAACACCAGCTGGCGCATCCAGCGCGTCGAACCCGCCGGCAAGGTGCTCGTCGAAGACGCTCACGGCGCGCCGCCCAGCATCCCTTTCTGGGAGGGCGAAGCGCCGCAGCGCACCAGCGTCCTCTCCGACGGCGTCAGCGACCTGCGCGCCGAGATCGACCAGCGCACCCGCAACGTCGCTCCTGCAGCAGTCCGCGCCACGCACCCCGAGGTCGCCGCGTGCGTCGCCTGGCTCAAGCAACACTGCTTCGTCAACGACTCCGCCGCGCTGCAGCTCATCGCCTACATCGTCGGCGGCCGCGCCGCTCTCGGCGCTGTGCCAACCAAGCTCACCATCGTCGCCGAGCGCTTCTTCGACGAAGGCGGAGGCCAGCAGCTCATCCTCCACGCGCCCTTCGGCGGACGCCTCAACAAGGCCTGGGGACTCGCACTCCGCAAGCGTTTCTGTCGCGGCTTCAACTTCGAGCTGCAGGCCGCAGCCACCGACAACGGCATCAACATCTCGCTCGCCGAGCAGCACAGCTTTCCGCTCGAAGACGTCTTCCACTTCCTCACCGAACACACCGCGCGCGAGCTGCTCGAACAGGCTGCAATTCCATCGCCGCTCTTCAAGAACCGCTGGCGCTGGGCCGCTGGTCGCAGCCTGCAACTGCTGCGCATGTCCAAAGGCAAACGCGTCGCGCCGCAGATTCAGCGCACGCGCTCTGACGATCTCCTCGCCAGCGTCTTCCCGCACGCCTCTGCGTGTCCGGAGACCATGGTCGGCGACATCGTCATCCCCGATCATCCGCTCGTCAACGAGGTGATGAAGGACACGCTCACCGAAGCGATGGACATCGATGGCCTGCTCGAAGTCCTGCGCGGCATCGCCGACGGCAGCATCCGCACGGTCGCTGTCGATACGCCCGTTCCCTCGCTCTTCGCGCATGAGCTCGTCAACGCGATGCCCTACGCATTCCTCGACGAAGCCGGTGCCGAAGAGCGCCGCGCGCGCTCCACCATGCTGCGCCGCGCGCTGCCCGATGCGGTCGTCGCCGACGCTGGACGCGTCGACCCCGCAGCCATCACCACCGTCCGCGAGCAGCTCTGGCCCGACGTCCGCGACGAGCACGAGCTGCACGACCTCCTGCTCGCGCTCATCGTCCTTCCGCTCGATTGGCTCACCACGCAGCCACAGCAGCGGGACACGCGCCATTGGCCGCACTACTTCAGCCAGCTGGAGCAACAGCGCCGCGCCTTCTGCGTCCAGCTCGATGGCGCGCCCGCGTGGATCGCCGCAGAGCGTCTGCCCGAAGCCGCGCTGCTCTGGCCCGCAGCCGAGCTGCCCGAACAGCCAGTCTCCATCGACGCAGCGACCTTCGTCCTCGGCGGCACGGAGGATCGCCCGGCACAGACCTTCAGCCCGCGCGATGCAGCAACCACCGCGCTCGTGCAAGGTTGGCTACAGCTCCTCGGCCCTGCAACCGCCGCGCAACTCGCGCACATCACGCACCTGCATCCCAGCTCTCTGCAACAGGCACTGCTGGCGATGGAGATGCAGGGCACAGCGCTGCGCGGCGTCTTCGAGCATCCCGCACCGCCGCACGATCACACCTCGCATCAGGCTCTCTGGCAGGCCGAGTGGTGCGAGCGCCGCATCCTGCATCGCATTCATCGGCTCACGCTCGCGTCGATGCGCAAGCAGGTCGAGCCCGCAACACCAGCCATCTTCATGCGCTGGCTGCTGGATTGGCAGCACCTTGCGCCGCGTACACAGCTCACCGGAGAAGAAGGCGTCCTCGCCGTCCTCGAACAGCTCGACGGCTTCGAGGCTCCGGCGATCGAGTGGGAACGCACGCTGCTCCCCGCGCGCATCGCCGGCTACAACCCGCAGTGGCTCGACAACCTCTGCCTTGCCGGAGTCATCGCCTGGGGACGCATCTCGCCGCATCCCGCGTGGAGCGCGCGCGAGGTCGTTGCGCCGCGCCGCGTCGTCCCCACCAGCGCCGCGCCCATCACCTTCTACCTGCGCGACTCCAGCGACTGGCTGCACGCCGCACTCGCCTCCAACGCCATCGACGAAGCCGTCCTCGCGCAGGCACTCTCTGCCGAAGCGCAGCAGGTCCGAGCGCTCCTCGCGCAGCAGGGCGCAGTCTTCCTCGCCGATCTCCAACGGCTCAGCGGCCTCTCGCGCCTGCAGGTCTCCACCGCACTCTGGGAGCTCGCCACCGCAGGCCTCGCAGCCGCAGACGGCTTCGACCAGCTCCGCGCGCTGATGGATCCGCGCCGCAAGACCGCAGCAGCAGAGCCGGCAACTGCACTGGGCCAGCGCAAGCGCGCCGCGCACACCACTGCGGGCCGCTGGTCGCTGCTTGTCCAACCCTCGGCATCGCGCATCCTGCGTCCAGCTTCTGAGATGGGAGCCTCGCAGACCGCGATCGCCGCCGCCAAGCAGCGTGACGCTGCACTCGACGCGCAGGCCCGCATCCTGCTGCGCCGCTACGGAGTCGTCTTCCGCGACCTCCTCGCACGCGAGTCCAACGCACCCAAGTGGCGCGACCTCGTGCCGATGCTTCGCCGCCTCGAAGCCCGTGGCGAAGCTCGCGGCGGCCGTTTCGTGAGTGGCCCCTTCGGCGAGCAATACGCCCTGCCTGAAGCCGCCGAGTCTCTCCGCGAAGCCCGCAGACGTTACGCCTCACCCACCGACGAGCCGCCCATCGCCGTCGCCGCGGCCGACCCGCTCAACCTCGTCGGCATCCTCGTCCCTGGCGAACGCGTCGCGGCCACGCCCGGCAAACAGGTCCAATTCCTCCACGGTGTCGCGGTTCAGCCGGAGACCGAAACCGCCAGTGCATCGCCGAGACGATCTCGCTCCATCGTCGATCTGCTGCGCGCCGAAACCGCATCCCCGGTAGCGCGACCCGCACTCGCCAGCGTCACGCAGGACCTCTTCTCATGAGCGATCGCGACGCGCCATCAAGCGACGCAAAGCTGCGCACCGACGCCGAAGCCCTCGACGCTCCGCGCCCCGAGGACTTCTACATGGAAGGTCCCTACATGGTCTTCACTGCCGCGTATCATCTGCGCCGCGGTTACTGCTGTAACTCCGACTGCCGTCACTGCCCATACAAGTAACGGCCGCAACGCTACTGCTGCGCGTAGTAGCCCAGCGTCGTCCGGGCGACCAGCCCGCTTGCATCCACCTTTACCTGCAGCTTGTGGTACTCGTTCGGCTTGTCGCCAGGAGCAGGTTCCAGCGTCAGCCGATAAAACTGGTCCGCATCGGCCACGCACTGCGTCATCATCCCGATGACGTCGCTGGAGTTCAGTACCAGCCCGCCGCTCTGCGTAGCCAGCGTCTGCAGCGCAAGATTTCCCAACTGCGCGTCACCTGGATTCTTCAGCCCGTCCAGAAAGCTCTCGAAGTAAAACTCACGGCCAACTGATTCCGCCGCACCCCAGCTGTTCACGCTGTACAGCGTCACATCGGCCTTGCGCATCCCCGTGCTGAACGCGATCACGCTGTGATAGATGTCCTCCTGCTGCTTGGAGTCCAGCTCCACCTCCGGCCCGGAGAGCAGCGGCCAGCCCGGCGATACCCACACAATCAGCTTGCGGCCAGGCTTGGTCGACTCCGCCTGCAATAACTGACTCAGCGCATTCACCGAGATCGTCAACCTGTCGCTCGCACCGTAGAATCCCTGCGCGCGATTGATCTCGCGCAACCCGATGTCGGTATTGTCCAGCGCATCTGCGAGTGCGCCGCCAGCCTTCGTCGGCTTGGCATACACGTTGAAGCTCGTATCGGTCAGCACCGCAAACGTCGTTGGATACGGCAGCATCCCGTCGTTGCCGCGCAGGTATTTGGCAATCTGATCCCTCTGGTACGCCAGGTAGACATACGGCGTGTTCACCGAGTCCACCACGATCACCACCTCAACCGGAACGTCCTTGCCCTCCATCCTCGCGAACGAAGCGATCGGCCGAGTCCCCTTGTTATCCAGCACCGTGAAGTTGCTCGCGTTGAGCAGACCTGCAGGTTTGCCCTTGCTCGTCGACACGTTCACATCCAGTTGGATGACGCTGGTCTTCGCCCCACCTGCAGGGATCGCCTGTTGAGCCGCGGAGTGGCCTGCTGCAAATAACAAGGTGCTCAACGTGGTGGCTGCGACGCCGCAGCGTCTGAGTAAGGACATCAAAGCGTTCTCCTGCATGGCAGAGACTTACTTTGGCGAAGCGACACTGGCACTCCGCCCTTTATCGTCTCCGATGCACTCCCATACTATGACGCGATCGCCTGCACGCGCGATGACCAGCCACATTGATTTTCGTGCGATTACCAATTACCAGAGGTTCATGCACAACGCCCTAGTCCTGCAAGCTGCTGTTGCCCGGTCCTTGTGTCGGCGCGGCACTTGCTCCTTCGTGGTGCTGCAGCTTCGCTG
>JAJZFE010000056.1 GCA_021798655.1 Acidobacteriota bacterium
CCCGGGCCTCGGCTGCACGCTGCCTGCGCAACGCAGTCCAAGGCGATTCCACTTCAACCCCTCTCAGGCTGCCCGTCGCGTAATGGTCGAAGCTCGACCACAGCCAGTCTTCCGGCTTCTGGACGAAGGAACGCTCGACCGGATTGCGGTGCATGTAGCGGAGCTTCTCGATGCGCTTCTCTTCTGTGAAGACGTTGAAGTCGTAGTACCTCTGCTCCCAGAATGGGCGTCGGTTTTGTCGAAGCGCGACGGAGAGCTTGATCGCCTTCATCACGTCGGCGATGGTCTTGTGTTCGGGCTCGCTGATGAGGATGTGGACGCGGTTGGGCATGACTACGTAGCCGGTGATCCAGAAGCTACATCGGATGCGTGTTCTTTCCAAGGCATCTTCAACCAGAGTGCGAGCTGAGGGTGTTTGCAGGTACGGGCGACGACCGTGGCAGATGAAGGTGATGAAGTGCAGATTGCCTGTGTGGTGGAGTCGTACGAGTCCGGTCGGTATGGGCAGAGCATACACCCGGGTCCGAAAATCCGGACCCGGGGCACCCCGTTCGCCGGGATGAAATAGGTGTGGGCGGATTGCGGTTAGAAGAGGGATTCGGCGCGGCGCAGGCTGCCGGCGGTGCCGATGTTGGCCAGGGTGAAGTTGAAGCTGTAGGCGCTCTCGTCGCGGATTGTGCCGAGGCTGTAACGGCGATACTCCACCGCGAGGCCGCAGCAGTTCCAGTTGTAGTTGGCCTGGACGCTGATGTACTGGGCGCTGCCGTGGCTAAGGTCGATGCCGGCGGAGACGGCGCTGGACAGGCCGGCCTGGTTGGGCTCGCCGTAGCCCAGCAGAAAACGCGTCTGCGAGAAGTTTGCGATGGGAGACGAGGTGAGCGCCGTGACAATGTTGGTGGTGTAGTTGACGACCTCGGAGTAGGTCCGTCCGGGAGCGTTGAGGCGTGCGTAGGAGAAGCCGCCGAAGAAGCGACCCTGGTGCAGGTCGAGGAATGTGTTCGAGCTCAGGAACTTTTTGCTGCGGGTGTCGAAGTCGAAGTCCCAGGCGATGTCGGCATGGCTGGAGGTACGAAAGCGCATGCGGGACTTGAGCGGAGAGGTATTGCTCGGCCGGGTGAGGAAGGCGATGCCGGAGAAGTCCAGCGTAGTGTCAAAGATGTTGCGGCGCTTATCGATGACGGCGTTGCCGAAGGTGGGATCGAAGAAGTGCTTCTGGGTGAGCACCCAACTGAACCACTCCTGCTGCGGCGGGAGGGCGGTGGAGGGAGCGCAGGGGTCGGGCTTGCGGGGATGGGTGCGGAGGGGCAGGTCGGGCGCGGCGGCCGCAACGTTGGCAACACCGTTCACGTCTGGACTGGCGCGCTCGTCGGGATTGAGAGCGTCTGCTGCCGGCGTGGGTTGAGAAGCGCTGCCGAAGCTGGAGGTCGAAGCGTTGGCCGGAGACGGCGTTGCCGAACAGCCGGGCCTCGCAGGAATGGGCTTCGACGTGTGGGGTCGAAAGTAGAGGTGCTGGGTCACGCCGTACTGGAGTTCGTTGGTGTCGCTGGCGAGATCGATCGTGTCGAAGCGGAGGACGTTGAGGAAGTTGCTAATGCCGCGGACGTTGCGATACGTGATCTCGGGCTCGATGGTGTGACGGACCTGGTCACCGAAGATCCGGCGCCAGCGGGCGGGCACGGTGAAGGTGCGCTCAACGGCGGGCGGGCGCAGGTCGAGCGTGAAGTTGACGTCCATGCGGTTGATGGGAACGCTCTGCTCGATGGGCGTGGCGGTGCTGCTGTAGGGCGCCTCGCGAGAACGGCTGTAGGCGGTCTCGCGGACCCCGGCCGTGGCCATCGCATGCCAACCTTCGAAGCGCAGCGGAAGCGAGACCTGCGGGCTGAGATCGAAGCGCCAGGTGATGCCGGCGGTGGCGAAGTTTGGCTGCACGCGCTTCAGTCCTGCGGAAGACCCGCTGACGCTCCAGAACAGCGGCGTGCCCGGAATGGGGTGGTCCAGCCCCGTGAAGTCAATCGACGGAGCGTGGTAGATCTTGATCTCTTCGCTGGGGCTGAAGTCGGTCTGCACGATCTTCAGGCCCTCGTAGCGATCGACGCGTGCGTCGGCGGAGTAGCCGTTTTTCTGATCGGTGAGATACACCACGGAGTTGATGTCGGTGCTGACGGACTGGTTGAAGTTGTTGGTGAAGACCTCGCGGTAGATGAAGCTGCTGAGGTACTCGGCGTCCCCGGCGGCGCGAACGTGGGGAGAGAAACGGCGGTGGAAACTCGCTGTAATGTCCACTCCGCCCTGGTTGTTGAACACGCTCACCGATGCGCCCTGGGCGTTGATGCCGGGAGCATAGAAGCCACGATCCTGAAGCGCGGAGAACTGCACGTTGAAGTAGTTGTCATCAGAACCGCGATAACGGAAGCTGCCGTTTTCAGAGTAGCCGCGGAGGGAGTAATAGAGGATGCCCAGCGTGAGATCCGCGGAGGGCCCGAGCACCAGGTAGTACTGCTCTCCGACGGTGACGCCCTTTGAACCGGTGCCCTTGCTGGCGCTGGAGTAGCCGAGCGCCGGAATCAGAAACCCGGACTGGCGCTGCTGGCTGTCAACCGGGTGAGACACGTAGGGGAGAAACAGCAGCGGCACGCTGAGCACCCGGAAGGTGGAGTACGCCGCCGTCGCCTTGCCGTTATTCATGGCGATCTTGTTGGCAACGATCTGCCAGTCGGGGTGCGGCAGAAGGCAGGTGGTGACAGAGCCGTTGTACACGGTGTAATCCATCGGCCCGCTCTTGACCACGATGCGGCCTTCGAACAGAAATGGATTGGAGTTCTGGTAGCCCGCGACATGAGAGGAGTTGCCCGACGCAATGCCGGCGTTCGTCGTAGTGACCACGGGCGCGGCATCGGCATGAAACTTGCCCACCGATCCGTGGACATCGTAGAAGCGGCCCGTTGCGGTGCGCAGGTTATAGGTGCCGTGCGTGGCTTCGATGTGCTCGTCATTCTCGCCGCCGGTGAGCTCGACGTGGCCGTCGGCGGTGACGTCGTCGGTGGCGTGGTTGTAGGTGAGCGTGTCGGCGTGCAGGATGTGGTCACCGTAGGTCAGCACCACCTTGCCAAACGCGTAGGACATGTCCCCGTGCCTGGACTGGATGTCGCTCTCGAGGATCGCCGTCTCGGGTGCCTTGGATGGCGGCAGCGGCAATGCGTGAGGAACGGTGGAGAGGTCGGGCTCGGCGGCAGGAGATTGCGCTGCAGAGGTGCTCTGGGACAGAGGATCGATGCTCTGCGGCATGTTCTGATTTGGGACCGAAGCGCTGGGGGGTTCCTCTGTCGTTACGCCCTGTGCACGTAGATGTGGATGACCCGAGGCGACGAGGATGGTACTTATGAACAGAGGGATGAGTCGAAACATTCTTCCCGGCAACTGGAAATGGCCCCGCGCGCGATCGCTGGAAGTGTTGGTGCCGCAGGCTTGGATGAGACGGTCCACTGTTTCGAGATTAGACGATTCCTGGACGTCACTGGTTTGGTTTTGAAAATTTGGGCAATAGAAGCAAGGACAAGTGACAATGAGCAGTGCGGCGCAACGCGAAGAAACCTCCGAGAGCTACCAGTCGACGGGCACCGAGGGCGGGGCCGTGCTGAAGCAGTTGGCGGCAGAGCGGCTGGCGGCGCATCGCAACCGGCGAGCCGTGGTGGAAGGCCGCGAGGCGCAGGCCAGGCGTGAGCAGGCCGAGGAGCAAGCCGTGATCCGGGTGCAGGCGCGGCGCGAGGCGGCCCGCGCAGAGGGTCATCCGGACGCTTCACGCGTGCGGGACGCAGTCGCCGCGCGCTATCAACAGAGCCAGAGTTATCGCGAGTTTCTTGCCGCAGAGTCACAGCGCGCACTCGACAAGGCACACGCCGAGGCTGAGATCGCAACGCGCAACGCGAAGGCACTTGCTGCCGCGCAGCGTGAACTTCTGGACGAGATGGCGCAATGGCCCCAAGCGGAATCGGCTGTCCCTGCGGGAGCGGAAGAGTTATTCCATGAGCCGGCGATGCGCGAAGAGCTGCCGCTGCTGGAGATGGTTGAGCGGCGTGAAGACGTTTTGCCAACGAGTACCGCGGTGATCGCAGAAGACCAACGCGCAACCGCAGAAAGCCAACGCGCGAGGAAGAAAGCGCGCGACGAAGAGAGCTTCAACTTCTCTTCCGCGCTACTATCCTCTGCAACCATGCAGCCAGCTCCGTTGCAGGTACGGCTGCATGGAGACATGGACCTCACCCTTCCCTCCGATACGTTCTACGCGCCGTCGCCAAGAGTTCCTGCGGCCGCCGAAGAACTGGCTGAGCTGGACGAAGAGATCGAGTTTCGCAGTGCTCCGGAGTTTGCCGACCTGGTGCTGGAGACTCAATCCATTCCGGGCAATATCATCGAATTTCCACGGCAACTGGTTGCCTCGCGCAAGGCGCGGCCGCGGCTTGCAGAGGGTCCGCTGCGCGCGGATGGCACACCTGAGCCGCAGCTTCGCATCTTCGAGGTGGAGCCTGCGCAGATCTCGCTGGAGCCCGAGACGCCCGAGCTCTCGAATGCGCCGGAGTGGCAGGGGCTGCTACTGGGCGCGGGCTCGCCGGTAGAGGCCAGCGCCAGCGTCTCTCCGCAGATTGAGTCGCAACTTCAGCTCGATCAGCAACTGTTCGCGGCACCGCTGCAACGGCGCATTCTGTCCGCTGCGCTGGATGCGCTTTGCGTCGCAGCCGGGCTCGCAGCGTTCTCTGCCGTCGCGTTGAAGATTGCCGGGCAAGCCCTGCGCACTGCTCCTCGCCCCTTGCTGGGTGGTGCGGCCACGGGCACGCTGGTGATCTTCGCGCTGCTGTACCAACTGCTGTTCTGCACGCTGAACGAAGCCACGCCGGGGATGCGCGCAACACGGCTCGCCTACTGCACCTTCAGCGAGAAGAATCCCACCCGACGTGCGCTGCGGCGCAGGGTGCTGGCAACGGCACTGGCCGCGTGCCCGCTGGGCCTGGGGCTGGTGTGGATGGCGCTCGACAGCGACCGGCTGGGGTGGCACGATCGCATATCGCATATGTATCCACGGAGTTATTAGGAAGCCGGAAATAGCGAGATGTAAATGGGGAAGACGCTCGTCGCTCTGAGGCGAACGATCTAAACAGCCTCCCTGGTTTCTATTTCCTGCTTCCTGCTTGCTGCCTTACTGCGGATTGGAAGGCATCACCGCGCCAGCCTGAATCCACTGCGTAACCGTGGCGATGTCGGCGTCAGAGATCCTGCTGTGCGGCGGCATCGGCATGGGATCGTCTACAGGACCTTCGTGGCGAATCAATTGAATCAGCAGCGACTGCGCGGCATTTCCTGGAACGATGACGGGGCCGTCGTGGCCACCGCGCAACAGGTTCGCCCGGGTGTCCATGTTGAGGCCGCCGCGGTGACGCCCGCCCGCATGGCAGCGATTGCAGTTGGCCGCGAAGATCGGCTCCACCCGCTGCGTATAGAAGGCGGGCGAGTTGGGAGCGGGGTCGGCCTGCGCCGCGACACCGCGCGGTTGCCAGAGCAGCGCTGCTGCGGTGAGCGATGCAGCCGCGAGAGCGAGTGCGGCGGTCTTGCGATGGAGGCGATGGAGTCGGTAGGACGAATCAGCGGCAGGCTGGCTGCGAAGCATGAGGCAAATCTCCTTGATGCACTCAATGTATCGCGAAGGGCACATATGTCCAAAGCGGAAAATTGTTAAATGAGAATGTACAGAGTGGTTGCGGTTATCGGCAGTGAATCCGAATCGCTACTACCGCGCTGAGGTTGAGGACGATAGTCTGAAAAGGCTCGGCGGCTTTGCGGCCACCTTATACAAGTTGTGATGATGATGACGCAGTGGGGGCTCGGCCAAAGAGAGCACGACGCGTGCGCGAAGAGAGCCTCGCGCGCTGGGGCAGTCGTGAGAATGCTGGGCTTTGCGCTGGGCCTCACGGTGTTCCTTGCGGGCGGTCTGGCGATGGCGGCAGCGCATCCGCTGCGCGTGCGCCAAGTGGCTGCTGCGCACTACGCCGATCGCACACCGACTCACGCTGCACGACCAGGCACCAAGGCCGTGAGCGCGCATGCTCACAGCGTTAGCGGCGGCGCTGCCTACAAACCTGCAGCCGGAAAACATTATCAAGCCCGCAGCCGTTCGGCAAAGCCTGCACCGGCGAGACACGCCACGCAGCGGAATGCAGGTCGTCCAGCGACTTTGCATCGGGTAAGCGCAAGGCACAGACACGGCGGACGGGGCGGCTATCGTAAGCAGAACGACGTCGTGGCACAAGCTGCCAGCGACGAGCCCGTGCGTGCTGCATCCAGCGCTGCATCGGCTGACAAATCCACGGAC
>JAJZFE010000155.1 GCA_021798655.1 Acidobacteriota bacterium
CGATCTCTCCGTCAGCCGGTTGAACAGCGTGCTCTTGCCCACGTTCGGCCGCCCGCAGACGGCCACCAGCGGCAGGTGCAGATACGCCTCATGCTCGGTCTCGGTCGCCGCCTCGCGCTCCTGCAGCAGCGTCAGCTGTGCCGCCAGCTTCTCGGCCTCTTTCCAGTCCCGCTCCTCGTGCTCGCTCCCCGCACCGCCAGCAACAAACGCCCCCGCACGCCCCTGCCTTATTTGCCTGTCATTCCCTTGTTCTCTTTGCCTGTCATTCCCCTGTTTTCTTTGTTTGTCATTCCCCTGCTCTTTTTGTTTGTCATTCCCGAAGGGAATCTGCGTCTCCCGCGTCTCCCGCGCCGCCGACCCAAACCCGCGCCGCCCCGAGCCATCCCCCTCGCGAATCACCACATGCCGCTCGCGCGTCGGGCTCTTCGTCGGCGTCTTCGCCAGCTTCGTCGCTGCGGCCTTCTTCGCCGCCAGCTCCTTGCGTTTCTTGGGAGCCACCGCTCCGGTCACAGCCGTGCTCTTCGGCGCGCTCCGCCCCATCTTCGGACGCGTACTTGCCTGCCGATGCTTCTTGCCTAACCGCTTCTTCTCTTTGCCTGCCATGGTCGCAATCTCCCGCGCCTTGGCGCAACCTCCATTATAAGTTCCTCTCCGTCTTTCCCCTCCGCTTTCCTCCCTCTTCTTTCCCTCCGTCTTTCCCCTCTGCGAAACCTCCGCAACCTCTGCCCCTCCGCGTTTTCTTCCGCTGCTTTCTCCCGCCACTCTCCTCACCGCGGCGGCACAGCGAACAAACGGCGGCTATCATCAAACCTAGCCTCATGCCCGCCGCCACCCAACCCGAAGAAGCCGCGCTCGATCGCCTGCCCTCGCTGCACGACTTCTTCTCCCCCGGCGGCCTCCTCGCCAAATCCTCTCTCGCCTTCGAGCACCGCCCCGGCCAGTACCTCATGGCCCGCACCATCGAGCAGGCCTTCGCCGACCACCGCCACCTCATCGTCGAAGCCGGCACCGGCACCGGCAAAACCCTCGCCTACCTCCTCCCCGCGCTCCGCCGCGCCCGCGCCAACAACCAGCGCATCATCATCTCCACCGGCACCAAAAACCTCCAGGAGCAGCTCTACTTCAAGGACATCCCGTTCCTCGAATCCCTCCTCGGCCCGCTCCGCGTCTGCTACATGAAGGGCCGCGCCAACTACGTCTGCAAGCACAAGCTCTTCGCCCTCCGCGACAACCCCCTGCTCACCGGCCTCGACGAGATCGCCCACTTCCACGCCATCCTCAACTGGGAGAAAAAAACCGCCACCGGCGACCGCGCCGAGATCGCCGACCTCCCCGAATCCTCCCCGCTCTGGCACAAGCTCGACGCCCGCAGCGAAGTCTGCCTCGGCCAGTCCTGCCCCGACTTCGACACCTGCTACATCACCTCCATGCGGCGCAAGGCCCTCGAGTCCGAGATCGTCATCGTCAACCACCATCTCTTCTTCGCCGACCTCAACATCAAGCAGCAGGCACCCGGAGCCCCCGACGCCGGCATCCTCCCCGAAGCCGCCGCCGTCATCTTCGACGAGGCCCACGAGCTCGAAGACATCGCCAGCCAGTACTTCGGCATCGCCCTCTCCAACGCCCGCTTCGACGAGCTCGCCCGCGACACCGAGATGCTCCTCCGCGCCAAAAAAGTCTCCACCCCGGCCGTCGAGTCCGCCGCCAACAGCCTCCGCGAACGCTCCCGCCTCTTCTTCGACTCCCTCCCCGTCGGCCCCTCGCACCTCGGCCGTCTCGAGTTCACCGACCGCCCCGACTTCCTCGAAGCCCGCGGCGACGCCTACCTCGCCGCCTCCAACGCCCTCCAACGCCTCGAATCCGAGCTTGAAAACCTCCGCGAGGTCGAAGAGGCCCCCGGCCTCCGCAAACGCGCCGCCGACATCCGCCACCACCTCAAGTTCCTGCTCGAATCCACCGACCCCAACACCGTCTTCTGGATCGAACGCCGCGCCACCAGCAGCCTCCGCAACACCGCCCGCAACAGCGGCGCGACAGCCCACAACAGCGGAATGACAGCCTCACCCTCTTCCCTCGTATCCCTCGTATCTGCCAACGATCTGTCATTTCGACCGGAGCGCAGCGCAGCGGAGAAACCCCCGCATTGGTCCTCCTCCGCAACAGCACGCATCCCCGCCTTCTCCACCCACCTCCAGGCCACGCCCATCGACGTCTCCTCGCTCATGGCCGAGGCCCTCTTCGCCACCTACCCCTCCGTCATCCTCACCTCCGCCACGCTCACCGTCGCCGACGCAAACACCCAACCCTCCTTCGACCACCTCACCAAACGCCTCGGCGTCCCCTTCCCCAGGACCCTCGTCGTCCCCAGCCACTTCGACTACGCCACCCAGGCCCTGCTCTACCTGCCCACCTCGATGCCCGAGCCGCGCCACCCCGACTTCCTCCCCCAGGCCGCCGAAAAGATCCGCCGCGTGCTGGAGATCACCCGCGGCCGCGCCTTCTGCCTCTTCACCTCCCACGCCCAGATGCGCGAGCTGCACGAACGCCTCCTCACCCAGCTGCCCTACCCGCTGCTCATGCAGGGCAGCGCGCCCCGCCACGTCCTCCTCCAGCAGTTCCGCGACACCCCCAACGCCGTCCTCTTCGGCACCTCCAGTTTCTGGCAGGGCATCGACGTCCAGGGCGAGCAGCTCTCCTGCGTCATCATCGATAAGCTCCCCTTCGCCGTCCCCACCGACCCCATCATGAAGGCGCGCACCGAGGCCATCGCCACCGCCGGCGGCAACGCCTTCAACGACCTCCAGATCCCCCAGGCCGTCATCGCCCTCAAGCAGGGCTTCGGCCGCCTCATCCGCTCGCTCACCGACCGCGGCGTCCTCATGCTCCTCGACCCTCGCATCCGCACCACCCGCTACGGCAAGGTCTTCCTCGAATCCCTCCCACCCTACCGCCGCACCGACGACATCACCGAAGTCGAACGCTTCTTCAACGCCTGACCCCATCCACAAACCCACCTCGCAGGAACGCTCCCCGCGACACTGTCATCTCGACCGGAGGCCGCGCTTTTGCGGCCGCAGCGGAGAGACCCCCGCATTGGCTGTTGTCGTTGCTATTGTTCGTTGGCCGGGTGCCGTGGGTGCCCCACATCTCGCTGTATGAGATGTGAGCCCACCTCCAAAGCCTGACTCCCCGCAACAGCCCCCTCAGCTCGCCTTATGCTCTTCCAGCCACTCCCGCAGCGCCTCATCCACCCTGGCCTCCCACCCCTCGCCCTTGGCCTCGAACCTCGCCATCGCTGTCGATCAGTTCAGGGCCTTGGTTCCAGAGTGCGTCGGTTCTCTTCAGAGCTCCTAACCTCTCGTGCGCTCCATCTCCAGCAACTGCCGCTTCCGCTCCGTACCCCAGCGATACCCCGTCAGCCGTCCATCCGCGCCCACCACGCGATGGCACGGAATCACCATCGCCAGCGGGTTCGCGCCGCACGCCGTACCCACCGCGCGCACCGCCTTCGGCGCTCCAACGCTCTCTGCAATCTCCGCATACGTCCGCGTCTCGCCGCGAGGAATCGCCAGCAGCGCCTGCCACACCCGCTGCTGAAACGCCGTCGCACGTACATCGAACGGCAACGCCCGCGCCGCACGGCTCTCCTGCAACTCGCCCAGCACCAGGCTCACCTGCTCGCCCAGCGCCGCATCGTCGCGCCGCAGCGCCGCCTGCGGAAACCGCTCCCGCAGCTCCACCGCAGCCTCCGCGTCGGAGTCAGCAAACAGCACCGCGCACAGCCCACGCTCCGTCGCACCCACCAGCACGCGGCCCAGCGGCGACTCGCTCACGGCATAGCGAATCGTCTCGCCCGCGCCGCCCGCCTTCATCGCCGTCGGGCTCATGCCCAGCGTCTGGTCCACGTTCTCATACACCCGACTGCTCGACCCATACCCGGCCTCGTACACCGCATCGGTCACGCGCAGCCGCGGCTGGCGCACCTTCTCGCGAAACCGCTCCTTGCGCTGCTCGCGCGCAAACTCCGCCGGCGTCACCCCCAGCACCCGCTTGAACCCTCGCTGCAGCGCAAATCGCCCCAGCCCTGACGCTGCTGCCAGGTCGTCCAGCGTCGTCCGCTGGCCCGCGTGCTCGCTCAAAAACTCCGCCGCCTTCTTCACGGCTCCCGCCTGCGGATCGTCCTTCGGCGTCACCCGCGAAGGCTCGCAGCGCAGGCACGCCCGAAACCCCGCAGCCTCCGCCAGCGCCGGCGAAGGGAAGAAGCTCACGTTCTTCCGCTCCGGCCTGCGGCTCGGGCAGCTCGGTCTACAGTAGACGCCGGTCGACTTCACCGCATACACAAACTGCCCGTCCGCCGCGGCATCGCGCGAGAGCACCTGCTGCCACGCCCGCCCCGCAAACACCGGCGTCGCCGCAGCCTTTGCGCTCTTGTCCTGTTGCTTGTCATTCCCCAAGGGAATCTGCGTCTTCTGCATAACCACAATTTCTGCGAACCCGCGCGTCCCGCTTTCGCCTGTCCTGCTGAGTAGAGTCGTCATACTCAGTATCCTGCACCGCGCGCCGCAGCGCCACACTCCGCCGCTTGCAGCCAAACTCTTTCGCGCTCCCTACGGCACCTGCAGCACCGGCGGAACCATCATCGGCGGCAGCGGCAGCGGAACCGCATTCCCCGCCGCATCCACCTCGCACGCACTCACCACAAACTTCTTCAGCTCCGCGTTGCCAAAGCTCGTCGTCATCGCCACGTCCGCCGCATCGCGACCCACCGCCATCAGCAGCCGCCCGTAGCGCGGGTCGTTGTGCCGCGCGTCCATGTCCCACCACCGCCCGCCCAGCCACACCTGGTACCACGCGCTGAAGTCGCCCGGCCCGCTGTACGGCACGCGGATGTCGCCCAGATACCCCGTCACATACCGCGCCGGCAGGTTCATCGCGCGCGACAGCGTAATCGCCAGGTGCTGATAGTCGCGGCACACGCCCACGCGCTCCGTATACACGTCCATCGCCGTCTTGGTCGCGCGCGCCATCATGTAGTTGAACGTCACCTTCCAGTGCACCCAGTCGCGAATCTGCGCCGCCAGCGCCCACCCCGGCTCAATGTGCCCGAACAGGTCCTGCGCGATCCCGCCAAAGCGATCCACCTCGCAGTAGCGGCTCGGCACCAGGTAGCGCAGCGCATCATGCGGCAGCGCGTCCACGGGCGTCAGCGGCAGCCCCACGCCCTGCGGATCAGGCGTCTCGTCCGCCTCCGCCAGCGCACCGCCGCGCAGCTCCAGCAGTCCCTCCGGCGCTACAAACCGCGCGCAACGGTTGCCATAGCTGTCCACATACTCATCGAACGCCAGCGGCTCCGCAGCTCCCGCAGACGAAGCCACCGCCTCGTGCCGCTCCGGCATCAACAGCCGCGCGTCCATACTCGGGTGCAGCCGCAGCATCGACACAATCGGCGTCGGCTTCTGCAGCTCGAAGTGAATCTCATACTCGGTCTTGATGCGCAATAGAGTGGCTCCAGTCTGGATCACGCGGAACATCTGGAAAGGCGGAAGAGCCCGCTACCGCATTCGGCCTGCCATCATGCCTGAACTCTAGCTAGGATGCGCTGAGTCTATCCCAAGCCGCCCGCTAACGCGAATCCACCCTCATCCAGCGCAGCCCCGCCGCCAGCACCAGGCACGCCGTCATCCCCAGCACCGCGTCCGCCGCAAAGCTGCCGCGCACGCCGTCCCGCGCAAACGCCTGCCCGTCCACCCAGATCATGTACGTCGTCGAAACATTCAGCGCCGCATACATCACGCTGAACGCCGTCGCCGCCAGCGGATTGTCCTGCCCCACCGTCTCAAACTGGATCGCAAACGCACCCGTAATCGCCAGCGCCTGGAACGTGTTCTCCCCCAGCGTCGCCACCACAAAGCCCGCCGGCGTATGCGCCACGCGCAGCAGGCACAGCGTAAAGCACGCGCCCGCCACGCCGATCGCCAGGTACAGCGGCCGCAGTGCCAGCACCCGCGTCAGCCGCGGATACACCAGGCTCCCCACCGTCCCCGCCACCACAATCCCCAGCCCGCCCGCCAGGCTCACCGTACGCGCCGACGCACCGTACACATCGCCCAGCCCGCCCACCACATTCGCCAGCGCAAACGACGCCGACGGCAGCGCAAACATCGCCAGCGCAAACAGCACGCGCCGCTGCCCCAGCAGCTCCACCAGCTCGCGGAAGAACCCCACAAAGCTCTCCTTCGCCAGCCGCCGATCCGGCCCCGGCGCCGGTATCCACGCATACAGCACCGTCGGCAGCAGCACCAGCAACGCCAGCACCGGCGCCGCTGTCCGCAGCGGCAGCC
>JAJZFE010000259.1 GCA_021798655.1 Acidobacteriota bacterium
CGGCTCACCCTCACGATCCAACGCCCAGCCCTCAGGTATCGCACGCCCCTGCTTCTGCGCCGCCACAATGTTGCCGCGCGCGACAATCGAAGTCGCCAAATCCACCTTGATATGGAACCCCTTGCCCGTAGGAAACGACGCTGCAATCGGGTTCGTTCCAAAGAACGCCTCGTAGCCCCCCGCGGGCGACATCGCCGGCTCACAACTCGTCATCGCCAGCAGAATCATTCCCTCCGCCGCCGCCCGGTTGCAGTAGTAGGACAGCGCGCCAAAGTGCTGCGAGTTGCAGATCGTCGCTGCAGCTACGCCATTCCGTCGAGCCAGCGGCAGCAGCATCTCCAGCGCGCGCATCGCCTGCACCTGCCCCAGACCGTTGCCCGCATCCAGCGCCAGTACGCTCCCGCCATCCCGCACCACCGCCAACTCCGCCCGCGCCGCAATCAAACCCAACTCCATGCGGCGCAGATAAATATTCAAACGAGAGAGACCATGCGTCGAGATCCCGTGAACGTCAGCATCCACCAGAGCATGCGCAAACACCGCAGCATCCTCAGGCAGCACTCCTGCCGCAACCGCCAGCCGCGTTACTAACGCTCGCATCTCTTCGGGCCGGTATCTCTTCATAGCTCGCATCGCCTCTCTCGTTCGATTTCCATCACCTGCGTTACGCGCTGCGGTACAGCTTCGTCATCGAGAACTCCCGATGTCCCAGTGCCTCTGCCGCCGTCAATCGCCCGTTGGCCGTCCGTACAATCATCTCCAGCAACGCATCGCCAGCCTGATCGATCGTCATCTCGCCCTGCAGAATCGCCGAGACATCCAGATCGATATGCTCCTGCATCGTCGTCACCGTCTTCGGATTGCCCGACAGCTTGATCACCGGCTCAATCGGATTGCCGATAACATTCCCCTGTCCCGTCGGGAACAGGTGAATCACAGCACCGGAAGCGGCCCACAAAGTCACCGCTTCGGCCGCCGCACTCGACGTGTCCATAAACCACAGTCCCTGCTTCGTCGGTGCAACCGCCGGTGCCAGGCATCCAACAAACTTCGTCCGCTTGCCCAGCTTCTCCACATTGCCCAGCGCCTTCTCTTCAATCGTCGTCAAGCCGCCGGCAATATTTCCCTTCGTCGGTTGCGACTCGGAAAGGTCGTCCTTCTTCTGGCTGAAGACCAGCTTCGTGTAGTCCTCAAACGCCGCAAAGAACTCCTTGCGTACTTCGTCATCGATCGCCTTCGCGGCAACAATATGCTCCGCTCCAGTCAACTCGCTGGTCTCGCCAAACGAAGCAGTACCACCCTCCGCGCAGTGCTTGTCGATCACATTGCCTACCGTCGGGCAGCTTGATAGACCCGTCGTCGTGTCCGACTCGCCGCACTTCACGCTGATGTACAGCTCATGCAGATCGCACTCCGTCCGCTGCAGCTCACTCGCCCACTGCACATACTCCTTCGCCTGATACGAAGCATCCGCAATCGTCCGAATGTCGCCCTTGCCTTCGATCGAAAAGCCCTTCACCGGCTTGCCGGTCTTCGCAATGCCGTCCACAATCTTCTGCGTCCAGCCCGCTTCGATCCCAATCACTACCACCGCAGCCACATTCGCGTTGCTGCCAATGCCAATCATCGTACGGAAGAACAACTCCAGGTCTTCGCCAAACTGCAACCGCCCATACGCATGCGGCAGCGCCATCGTGCCCTTAATGTTGTTCGCAACCGCTTCACACGCAGCGTTGGAAATATCATCCACCGGCAATATCACCACGTGGTTCCGCACGCCTACTCGGCCATTCTCGCGTCTGTATCCCAATATCTTCCGCTTCGTCATCGCTATGCCCACCTTTTCGTCTTCAAGTTATGGATGTGTACGTGGTGTCCGGCCTTGACCGGCTGCACAATCCTGCCAATCTCGCAGCCATACTTGGTTACCGAGTCGCCCACGGCGAAGTCTTTCAACGCAATCTTGTGTCCCAACGGAATCGCCTCTTCCGTCCGGGCCTTCAGTGCCGTGTTGTCCGTCAGATTTCTGCCGTCGCAATCCATCCCGGCGGGCAGATCCACCACGGCAACACCAACGTTGTCCGCTGCTTCATGTATCAAAAAATGAACCATATCAACCTTTCTCCTTCTTCTGTGCCACTACTGCTTGCTGCAACTCGACCGTCAGATGCCGCCCATGGAAACATGCTTCGTCTCCAGAAACGCATCCAACCCTTCCACTCCAAGCTCGCGTCCCCAGCCACTCTGCTTCACGCCGCCAAACGGCAACTGGCTCGTCGTCGGCGCACCATCGTTGATGCCCAGCGTCCCTGCCTCAATCTGCTCGCTCAGCCGAAACACCCGGCCCATATCGCGCGTCATCGCATACGCACTCAACCCGTATGGCGTGTCATTCGCACGCGCAATCGCCTCGGCTTCCGTATCGAACATCGCAATCGGTGCAATCGGCGCAAAGGTCTCTTCACTCATGCACACCGAAGCATCGCTCACGTTCTCCAGCACTGTCGGCTGCAGAAAGTACCCCGCCAGCCCCGCCACGCGCTCACCCCCCGCAACCACCCGCGCTCCCTTCGCCACCGCATCGGCTATCTGCTGCAGCGCACCATCTAAAGCCCGCTGATGAATCACTGGCCCCAGGTCAACCCCAGCATCCAGTCCCGAACCCACCTTCAGCTTGCCCACCGCCGCGGTAAAACGATCCACAAACTCCCGATAGATCCCACGCTGCACATAAATCCGATTCGCGGCAATGCACGACTGCCCCGTATTCCGAAACTTCGCAATCACCGTCTGCTCCACCGCCTTGTCGAGATCGCAGTCGTCGAACACCAGCACCGGAGCCAGTCCGCCCAGCTCCAGGCACAGCGGCTTGATCGTCTCCGCCGCCCCGCGAATCAGCTCTTGCCCCACCCGCGTCGATCCCGTAAAGCTGATCTTCCTGCACTTCGGATTCGTCAAAAACTCCCGCGAGATCATCACCGCATCGCCAATCGCCAGTTGAAACACCCCTGCCGGAACCCCCGCGGCCTCCATGCACTCCGCCAGCACAATGCACGAGAGCGGCGTCTGACTCGCCGGTTTCAAAATCACCGGACAACCCGCCGCCATCGCCGGAGCCACCTTCCGCACCGCCAGCACCAACGGAAAATTCCACGGCGCTATCGCACCCACCGGCCCAATCGGCGTCTTCACCACCATGTGGCGCTTACCCGGCACCTGCGGAGGAACCGTGCGCCCATACACCCTGCGCCCCTCCTCCGCGAACCAGCGCAGATGGTCCTCCGACATCGCCACTTCGCCTTCACTCTGCGCCAGCGGCTTGCCATTCTCCCGCGTAATCGTCTGCGCCAGCTCACCCTTGCGACGCACCAACTCATCCGCCACCCGATGCAGCAGCGCGCCCCGCTCCTTCGCCGTCGTCGAGCGCCACAGCGGCAGCGCCTTCTCCGCCGTATCCAGAGCTTCATGGAGCTGCGCCTGGTTGATCGTCGATACCCGCGCAAACGCCTGCGACGTCGCCGGATCGACCACATCAAACTCCGCACCGCCCTCCACCCACTGCCCATTCAGGTAAGAGCCACTTCGCAACCGGTTTGCCGTGCTCGCCACACTTCTGTCCACGTCGACCCCCAAGATCTCTTCACTCCAACAACCAACCACTCCGTCAGTCACCGTCGCGCCAGGAACTACTCAACCAACCCACTTCGGAACAAACTTCCCTTGCAACACCTGACGCTCAATCATCTGTCGCGCGCCAACCACATGCTGCCGTGCCTGCCGCTCCGCCTCTTCGGCAAAGTTATGTTCAATCGCTTCCACAATCCGCAGATGCTCCGCATGAATCACTGCCGGCTCACGAAACGCCCGAACCGTCATCCCCAGCACCCGGTACGTCTGTGACAGCCGTATCAGCGTGCTGTTCCGCGACAACTCCGTAATATGCAGATGAAAGCTCCGGTCCAGCGATGCCGTCTCGTTGTCCTTCTCCTGTGCCAGCTTGTAGATGTTGTCCGCCATCGCACGCAGCTCGGTTATGTCCGCTCGCCCGGCATTCCCGCACGCCAGCCGAGCCGCTAGTCCCTCCATCACCTCGCGCACCATGTACGCCTCGCAGATCCGCGAAGCATCCAGGTTGTCGACAAACACTCCAAAATGATCGACCGACTCCACCAGTCCCAGCCACTGCAGTTCCAGTAGTGACTCGCGTACCGTCCCCTGCGCAACCCCCAGCTCGCGCGCCAGACTCTGCTGACTCAGTCGCTCGCCCGGCTTGCTCTCGCCCGACAGAATCCTCCGCTGAATCTCGTCCCGCACCTCATGCCGTGCTACCCGTGCCTTTACTGGCTTAACACTCGTCTTTGCCATGGAATCCTTGTGAGACCGTAATCGCGACACCGTCTGCATGCCACGCTGGGCCAGTCGTTGAGTTCGTTGAAATGAATGCCCGATCAAGCCAATAGATTGTAACCTATCACTTCCAGCCCAACAATCCATCTCTGTCCTATCCATGCCCGACCTATCCGTGCCACTCAATCGACAACAAACGCGCCAACCGCCGCAACTGCTCCGCATGCTCGCCATGGTGCAGCGTCACATGGTGCGGCATCCCCGCATGGATCAGCCGATCGAACCGCACCGGCACCGATTCCCCACTCACCTCCACCAGCAGCGTGTTGCCCGAAAGCCGCCGCCGTGGCTCGATCGCACGCCCCTCGAATGCCGTCATGTGGTAACGGTTATCGCATCGCCATAGCCGCGATACCGTCACCGTCCCCCCCACACGCAGCATCCCGTCCACTACAAACGGACGCGCTCCATTAAAGTGTTCTCCCAGCGATGGACCATCCTCGCCCCCCACCTCGCAGCACATGTCCAGCGGAGCCATCCCCGGATGCCAGAACTGAATCGCGCTCTCATCATGCTCCAACCAGTCCGTCAGGAACCCCGGCCCCATCCCCATCAGGCTGCTCATCAACCCCGCAATCGCGCCATCAACGTCGCCTTCAATCGAGACCACCTGACCCTCCGTCGTCAGCCGCGACACCGCCAGATACGGCCACTGGCCCACCACATTGGGCAGCTCCGGCCAACACTGCAGTGCCAGCGCATCCAGCCCCGCCTCCTGCATCAACTCCAGCATCGAAAGGTAGTAGCGCGAGTTCACCGCCAGCGCGGCGTCTGTCACCCCCGCACCACCACCAGCACTCTCCGGTAAATCCAGCGCACGCACCTTCACCACATCCGCCGTCACCGCCGCGGCATCCACTGCCGCCACCCGATCAAGAAACTGCGGCAAGCTCAGCGGATGCAGCTGCAACCCGAACGTCTTCCGAATCAGAAACGGATCAGCCGCCAGGTCGATAAATCCCGGCACATGTGTCCCCACCACTCCCACCTTGCTCCGCTTCAGCATCGTCACCGTCTGCGCCAGTGCAATCGCCTTCTGCAACTGCGCCTTCATCGCTGCGGGCTCTGCCTCCGGCCCGCCATACACCAGCTCAAACGGATGCCCTGCCTGACGATAGATCGACGCCCACAGATGCTGGCCTACCAGCGCACATGAGCTCACCTTGCCATCACCCTGCTTCTCCGGCGTAGCCCACAAGATCACCGGATGCGCCCACCGCTGGCCAATCGTCAGCGCAAACTGGCCATCGCTGATCGATGGCTGAATCACAATCAACGCCTTGCACTCCGCCGCAATGATCGTGTCCATCGCCGTATGGATCGTCGTGTCGTCCAGCACCACGTTCTCCGCGCCATAGCACTGATACCCCATCCCCTGCAGCGTCGCCAGCGTCCGCTCCCGAATACTCCGGCTCCACTCCTGATCGAATCCTGGACGCTTCCGTCCAAAGATCAACACGCCCAGATTGCTCTTCTGCTGCTCTCGTATCGACGCCATTAGCCTTGCTCCTTTGCTGAAACCATCTCCGGCATCACCACCGGCACCGCGCCTGGCAGCATCACCGGCGCATACTCCGCCAACTCACCTGCCAGCGGCCGGACATACTCACAAAACTTCTCCGTCACCGCCAGCGGTCCGCCATCCAGCCACTCTGCTGGAATCGGCCGCTCCACGCCCGCCACCGCAGCCAGCGGAACCAGACGATACCCGGGCCCACCGTCCTCCGCCAACGGCAGCAGCGCGACCATCTGGTCACTCTCCCCCGCCACCAGCGCCTGCACCGCCGCCCGCCCCACTAGCGCAGCATCCATCTCGTCCTGCCGAGACACCAGCGCCCGGCTCATCCGTCCCAGCAGTCCCGGACGCTCGCTCCGGCAGCGCAGCTTCAACTCTCGCGCCACCATCCCCGCCAGATGCTGCCCTACCC
>JAJZFE010000455.1 GCA_021798655.1 Acidobacteriota bacterium
ATCATGCGTCGGCTTCAGCTCGCGGTCGATGTTGTTCACCTCCGCGCGGTGCATCCGAATCACGTTCAGGAACGGCTCGCGATTCACATAGAAGCCCGGGCACGCGCCGCCGTGTACGCCGTTCGACATCGTCAGCGGAGTCGCCGCACCCAGCGTCGGCGCGCTCGCCGCCAGCCGTGCCGACTGCGCATACGCGTCGCCGCACAGGATCGCCGTCAGCGTTGCCGCATAGGCGCGGCCGGCGTCGGAGTCATACGGCAGCCCGCGGTCCATCAGCAGCGCGCCGAGGTTCGCATACCCCAGACCCAGCGGACGATAGTCGTGCGAGTTCTTCGCAATCTGCTCGGTCGGATACCCAGCCGCGTCCACGATGATCTCCATCGCCGTCGTCACCACACCGATGGCATGGCGATACGCCGGCACATCGAACTGCCCGCCCGGCGTCAGGAACTTCATCAGGTTGAAGCTCGCCAGGTTGCACGCCGAATCGTCCAGGAACATGTACTCGCTGCACGGATTGCTCGCGTTGATGCGCGCCGTATTCTTGCTGGTGTGCCAGCGGTTGATCGTCGTGTCGTACTGCATGCCCGGATCGCCGCACTGCCAGGTCGCCTCGGCCAGCTTGTGCATCAGGTCGCGAGCACGGTACTCCTTCACCGGCGTGCGATCCTTCACCGTCACCGTGCTGAAGCTGCCGTCGTTCACCACCGCCTGCATGAACTCGTCGTTCACGCGCACCGAGTTGTTCGCGTTCTGGAAGAAGATGCTGGTGAACGCCTCCGAGTCCGGCCCCGACCCGTCGTAGCCGGCCGCCATCAGCGTCCATGCCTTGCGCTCTTCCTTCACCTTGCACTCGATGAAGTCTTCAATGTCCGGGTGCTCGATGTTCAGCACCACCATCTTGGCCGCCCGGCGCGTCTTGCCGCCGCTCTTGATCACACCGGCAAACGCGTCAAACCCGCGCATGAAGCTCAGCGGACCGCTCGCCGTGCCACCGCCCGACAACGTCTCCATGCTGCCGCGGATCGCCGACAGGTTGCTGCCCGCGCCCGAGCCCCACTTGAACAACATGCCCTCGGTCTTGGCCAGCGTCAGAATGCTGTCCAGCGAATCGTTCACCGAGTTGATAAAGCACGCCGAGCACTGCGGACGGCTATACCCCGTCACCGAGAACGCCACCTTGCCCTGCGTCGCGTCCCAGTGCCAGTTCTGCGCGTCCGAGTTCGGCTCCAGGCGGTCGCACCCCACGTTGAACCACACCGGCGAGTTGAACGCCACCTTCTGGTTCACCAGCAGGTGCGTCAGCTCGTTGAAGAACACCTCGCCGTCCTCCTGCGACGCAAAGTACCCGTCGCGCAGGCCCCAGTCGCGAATGCTCTCTGCCACGCGGCTGATCAGGTCGCGCACGCCCTTCTCCCGCTCCGGCGTGTTCAGCTGCCCGTGCAGATACTTGCTGGCCACAATGTTGGTCGCCGTCACCGACCAGTCCGACGGCACCTCCACGGCCTTCTGCTCAAACACCAGCCGGCCCTTCCAGTCCTGAATCACCGCATCGCGATGCTCCCACTGCACCTCGTCGAACGGGTTCACGCCAGGCTTGGAAAAGTAACGCGAGAACGTAAGTCCGCGGGAGGAAGAGTGGTAGCTGGGCGCGCTCTCAGCAGTGGACGACTGAGCATAGTCAGTCTGGACGAAGTCGGACATGGATAAAACCTCACGGAGAAAATCGGATGGGCATTGCTGCCGGGGGGATGCTGCGTACCGGGTGGCCTGTTCGTAGAGGCCGTTTGGCGCTGTCGTGCAGTGCCAGGTTCAAAGCTGTCGTGCGAAGCAGAAAGCAAGTGCTCTGCGGAGGTTGCGAAAAGCCGAGGCTGCGAAATCGGTGCAGGGACGAACAAGCAGGCCCGATCAAAACTGGTAGCCCTGCCGGGATCGTCTCCGCAGGGGTGGTACAGCCCGGCAGGTCGCGGGCAGAACGAGAGCGAAGGGTAGCCTGCCGACAACGCCGATACCTCAGCCACTGGCTGAAGGTCGTGCGCTCTGGCGCGGGTCAGGGTCCTTGTCGAGGTGTGAGCCCGAAGTACAGGCGCTTCACCGGGGCTATCGGTGAAGTTGAAAGTACCGCCACAGGTGGTACGAGTCAAGTATAAAGCAACTAGATATTGTGGTGTACAAGTAGATACCCCTACAGCGCGGCTCCGAGGCTCAACTACTTTGGTTTTTCAGGGGTTTTCTTGTGGAAAGTTCAGGAAACGTGCGTGAATGACGGGTTCTGCGCGTGTGAAAGCCCGATGAATCAAGGCTACGTCGCGACCCGCCCCGGCGCAAGGCGCAGAAATGGTGCAAACCCGCTCCGGCGCAGGTGGAAATGTGGAGAAAACCCGCGCCGTCGCTGTCTGACGACCCTCGCAGACGCACGAACGGCATGGCCGAAGCCATGCCGTTCGCGTTGCCGTCCTGTACGTTCGACTTAGTTGGTCACCGTCAGCGTCACCGTGGTGCTCGCGGTGATCGACGCCGTCACACTGTCGTTGCCCTGCACGATGAAGCTGTAGGTCCCCGGCGTTGCATTCGTGGAGTTGGTGCCGGTGGAGGTCGGCGAGCTGCCGCCGCCCGAGTTGCTGCAGCCCGTCAGGCCCATGCCCGCCAGGCCCAGCGTGACCACCAGCGCCAGCGACACGCCCACCGCAGCAGCTCGCCGCAGCAGCTTCCGCCGCCGCAGGCCCACCATCAGCAGCAGCCCGCCAAAGGCCACCGTCAGCGGAGCCCTCTGCCACGGGCTCTGCGGCGGCGTCACGCTCGCCGCGCGTCGGTTCGCCGCACCCGTTCCCGTAGCCGGCAGCGACCGCAGCGAGAATGCCCCGCTGGGGCAGTTCGTCGAGTTGGTGTAGATCGTGTACGTCGCCGTGCCCGTACCCGAGCTGCCCACCACCACCGACGTTGGCCCCGTGTAGCAGGCGTTGGTCAGCGTGCTGGAGCTGGTCGTACCCAGCACCAGGTTCACCGTGCCCGTGTAGCCGTTGGTCGTGCTCACCGTCACGGTCTCCGTGGTGGAGCTGCCCGTTGCCACCGTCACGCCCGGCGCACTGATCGTGAAGCTCGTGTTGCCCACATTCAGCGACACCGTCGCCGTGGAAGCGCCGTAGTTCGTATCGCCGGAGTAGCTGAACACCAGCACGTGAACGCCCGCCGTCGCGCTGCTGTAGGTATACGTGGCTGCGCCGTTCGCGAGTGTGACCGGCGAGCCCGTCGCAGCCGCGCCATTGTCGGTCACCGTCACCGTGCCCGTGGGCGTGGTGCCCGTTCCGGTCACCTGCAGCGTAATCGCATCGTTGGCTGAGGTCGCGGGCGTCAGCGTGTTGGGCGTCGCCACGATGTGCGAGGCGATCAGCGTCGAGGTGCTCGCCGGCCACGCCTTGATCAGGTTGGTCAGGTCGAACGATCCCAGCCCGGTTGCCTCATCGTACCCGGTGGTTGCAGCGTAGGAGCTGGTCTGCCCGCCGCTGCCGCAAACCGACGAGCTTACATTGCACGCGTTGGTCCCCGTCGTGACGTCGTGGAACACCGTGCTCGTGGTGGGACTCGTCGCCGGCGTTGACAGGGCAGAGTTCGCGGCAAGGGTATAGAAGATCGGGTTCACGTTGCCCTGGCCCGTGTTGTAGCCCTTGGCCTGGTTGATGATCGCCAGCATGCCCGCGAAGATCGGCGCGGCAAAGCTCGTGCCGCCGGCCACCGTCAGCGTCGCGCCATCCGAGCCGCGGAAGCCGCTCGCGCAGCTGGCAATCGTCGTCGTCGTAGGACCGCTGTAGGGGTTATTCGTCGTCGTCGTGGTCACGCTCGGGTCGCTGGTGCAGTACAGGTACGGCGCGTTGTTCGGCGAGGAGTCCAGCGCGATGTCCGGCACCAGGCGGAAGCTGCCCGCCGTGATCCCCGCAACGCCTGTCTGCCACGTCGGACGCGACTCCAGCGCGCTGCTGCCGCCTCCGCCCGACGACGGCGTAAACGCGGTCGTCAGTCCCTGGTTATAGGCGCTCAGCGCCGCCGCGTCATCGTTCCACGCCTGCTCCGGGATGTACGACTTCGCCGAACTGATCACGTCGCCCAGCCCGGCCTGCGTGAAGTACGTGCTGTTGCTGCTGCTCACGTCGGCCGCAGGAAACTCCGTCCCGCCCACGCCGGTCACATACATGCTCGACGCCGGATAGCTGACGGCCAACTGCTCCTGGTGCGCCGCCGTGTTCCCGTCGCCGTAGCAGCCGGAGGAGCCGCTATCGCCCGCCGAGTTGATGACGGTCTGCCCCTGCGCGTTCGCCTGCTTGAACTTCGCCTCATAGGTGCTGAACTGCCCTGTGCCAAGGTCTGGCTCGCACTGCCCGTAGCTGATCGTGATGATCGGCGCCAGGTCGTTGTTGATCGCGTAGATGAAGGAGTCGAACACGCCGTAGTTCGGGCTGTTGCCCGTGTACACAAAGTTGATCGCCGCTTGGCTCGCAATCGAGCTGGAGTACTCCAGATCCAGGTCAGACTCCGATTCGTCGCCGCTATAGGTCGTCGAGCTGCCCGTGCCCGGCACCAGCGTCATCGTCGGCAGGTTGCTCGCCACTCCGGCGGCCGACTGGAAGTTCGAGATGTCGCTCGACAGCACCGCCGTCTGCCCCACCACCACGATCGACTGGCCCGAACCCGTATAGCCCAGTTGATACGCCGCGTTGATGTCATAGATCGTCGCCACATCCTTCGGCGACAGAAAGTAGTTGCCCGTTTGCGATGACGTAAAGTTCGCCACCGGCCGCCGGATCATGAACGAGTGCGGCCGATAGTCGGAGAGGTTGTTCACCGCCATCACCGTCCCGCTCAGCGCGGCCGGCAACGTCAGGTCGTTTGCCGGGGCAAAGTGCGTGGCCGTATCGGTCGTCGCACCCATGCTGCCCACGTTCGCCTTGAAGTAGTGCAGCGGCGCGCCAAAGCCCGTCTCCACCGCCCCTGCCGTGCCCGAAAACGTGATCTCGTCGCGCGACGGCGATACCCCCGTCACCTTGAATCCCTGCGCCTCCAGCCAGCTCTTCGTCGCCGCCAGGTCGTTGTCCGACACGCCAAACCGCGCCCCGAACTGCGCCGGTGTCAGCCACTGGTGGTACTGCGGCGAGGCAGCATTCTGCTGGTCCGCCAGCAGCTGCGTCAGGTCGGCCTCCTGCGCCGCCGACCGGCTGAACACCAGCGTCATCCCCTGCAGCGGCGTTGTCGCGGCCATCGGCCCCAGGTCCATCGACTCCTTCGCCCGCGGCGGCATCGACCCCACCAGCGCCATCCGGCCCTCGTTTCCAATCGGGCCAATCCGATCCGGCAGCGGCTGGCCTGCGTTCTGGCCCTGCAGCGTTCCGGTCATAGGTGCAAGAACAGCAAGCGCCGCCACGGTAAGGGCAGCGCGCATCCAGCTGGTTTTCATCGTCACGGGAGCATTCCTCGGGGTACAGCGGTGGAGATTCATCATGGGCTCGCTCAGGTTGTCACTTCGCTACTGCATTCATCGGTCGTACGCCGTCATCCTGCAGAGCGCGATTCTAGTCAAGAAGCGTCAGTTCATCAGACGTGCCGTTCAACGCCTGAGTTTACAGCGGGATTGAGACCTCAGGCCACTCGCCTCCGCCCTCCAGGCACACTTCGTTTGCAGCATAGACACAGATTTGCCCTCGTAGTTGCGCCCCCTCACCACGCCGGCCCGTTTTGGGAGTTCCCGCACGTTCATCCCCTCATCACGCTTTTCGTGGAACTCCTGAGGCTCTCGGCCATCCAATCTGCTCAGCTCCTGTCGACGCGGAACCTCCTAACGGAGTATCTTCCTTCCATCAGGGCTAACTTTGTTCAGGAGAACGTTCAGATGAATCGTATTCGTGTGGCAGGACTGGCAGCCGTAGTAGCACTGGCGCTGGGTGCGTCCGCAGCGCAGGCCCAGTCCGCAGACTGGAAGATCGACAACGCACACTCGGAGGCCGACTTCTCCATCAAGCACATGGCTATCAGCACTGTGCATGGCACCTTCCGCGGCGTCACCGGCGTCATTCACTTTGACCCCGCCAACGTCACCAAATCCAGTGTCGATGCCAGCATCGACGTCACCAGCGTCGATACCGGTGTCGCTCCCCGCGATGGCCATCTCAAGAGCCCCGACTTCTTCGACACCGCCAAGTTCCCCACCATGACCTTCAAGAGCACCAGCGTGGCCAAGGCCGACGGCGGCTATGCCGTCACCGGCGACCTCACCATGCACGGCGTCACCAAGAGCGTCGTCCTCCAGCTCGAAACCCCCGGCAAGGAGCAGACCGCTATTTACGG
>JAJZFE010000156.1 GCA_021798655.1 Acidobacteriota bacterium
ATTCCCGGTTACCACACCTCTCTTCGCAGCGCTTCTCACCTCCGTCATCGTCATCGTCGGCGCGCTCACCTTCTTCCCCGCGCTCGCACTCGGCCCCATTCTGGAGCACCTGCTCCTTCACGTCGGCCACACCTTCTAGGCATCTGGAGAAACCATGTCCACCGCACGTCAAGCCAAAGGCCGCAGCTCTCTCTTCGACAAGAAGATCATGCGCCGCGCCTCGATCGACGCCCTCGCCAAGCTCTCACCGAAGACCATGATGAAGAACCCCGTCATGTTCGTCGTCGAAGTCGGCAGCGTCCTCACCACCGCCCTCCTCATCGCCAACACCATCACCCACCACGGCCACTTTCGCTTCGATCTCCAGATCACGCTCTGGCTCTGGTTCACCGTCCTCTTCGCCAACTTCGCCGAGGCCATGGCCGAAGGCCGCGGCAAAGCCCAGGCCGACGCCCTCCGCCTCGCCAAGTCCGAGACCATCGCCTACAAGGTCTCGAAGTCCGGCGCCATCGAAGAGATTCCCAGCTCACAACTCCGCGCCAACGATGTCGTCCGCGTCCTCGCCGGCCAGATGATCCCCGGCGACGGCGAAGTCATCGAAGGCGTAGCCTCGGTCGACGAGTCCGCCATCACCGGCGAATCCGCTCCCGTCATCCGCGAAGCCGGCGGCGACCGCTCCGCCGTCACCGGGGGCACCCGCGTCCTCTCCGACCAGATCACGGTCCGCATCACCTCCAACCCCGGCGAGACCTTCCTCGACCGCATGATCGCCCTCGTCGAAGGCGCCGAGCGTCAGAAAACCCCCAATGAAATCGCCCTCAATATCCTGCTCGCAGGCCTCACCATCATCTTCCTTCTCGCCGTCGTCACCCTGCAGCCCTTCGCGGTATACTCCGGCGCCCCACAGACCGTCTTCGTATTAATCTCACTGCTCGTCTGCCTGATCCCCACCACCATCGGCGGTCTGCTCTCGGCCATCGGCATCGCAGGTATGGACCGCCTCGTCCAGCACAACGTCCTCGCCACATCCGGTCGAGCGGTGGAGGCCGCCGGCGACGTCAACACCCTCCTGCTCGACAAGACCGGCACCATTACCATCGGCAACCGCGAAGCCTCCGAGTTCGTCCCCGCTCCCGGCATCACCGACGTCGTCCTCGCCGACGCCGCGCAGCTTTCCTCCCTCGCCGACGAGACCCCCGAAGGCCGCTCCATCGTCGTCCTCGCCAAGCAGCAGTACAACCTCCGGGGCCGCGAACTCGCGCACCTCAACGCCGAGTTCATCCCCTTCTCCGCCCTCACCCGCATGTCCGGTATCGAAGTCGATGGCCGCAGCATCCGCAAAGGCTCCGTTGACGCCATCGCAGCCTATCTCGTCGAGCATAACTCCCAACTCCCGGGCCAGGTCCGCGACGTCGTTGAAGTCATCTCCCGCGCCGGCGGCACGCCTCTCGTCGTTGCTGAAAACGGCCGCGCCCTCGGCGTCATCCATCTCAAGGACATCGTCAAGGGCGGCATGAAAGAGCGCTTCGATCAACTCCGCGCCATGGGCATTCGCACCATCATGATCACCGGCGACAACCCTCTCACCGCCGCCGCCATCGCCCGCGAAGCCGGCGTCGACGACTTCCTCGCCGAAGCCAAACCCAAGGACAAGATGGACCTCATCAAGCGCGAGCAGGCAGATGGCAAGCTCGTCGCCATGACCGGCGACGGCACCAACGACGCCCCCGCACTCGCCCAGGCCGACGTAGGCGTCGCCATGAACTCCGGCACCCAGGCCGCCAAAGAGGCCGGCAACATGGTTGATCTCGACTCCAACCCCACCAAGCTCATCGAGATCGTCGCCATCGGCAAGCAACTCCTCATGACCCGCGGCGCCCTCACCACCTTCTCCATCTCCAACGACATCGCCAAGTACTTCGCCATCATCCCCGCCATGTTCGCCGGAGCCTTCCCCGTTCTCAACGCGCTCAACATCATGCACCTGCACAACCCGGAGTCCGCGATTCTCTCTGCGGTCATCTTCAACGCCCTCATCATCGTCGCTCTCATTCCGCTGGCTCTGCGCGGCGTAAGCTACCGCCCCATGTCCGCCGCAGCACTGCTCCAGCGCAACCTCATCGTCTACGGCGCAGGCGGCATCATCGCGCCCTTCATCGGCATCAAGCTCATCGACATGCTCATCACGGCCCTCCACCTGGCCTGACCCCAGTAGCCGCACCTTCTGTTGTCGTTGTCGTTGTCCTTGCCGTTGCTCTTGCTCTTGCTCTTGCTTTTGCTTTTTTGGTTGTCATTCCGCAGCGAAGCGAAGGAATCTGCTGTTCGTCGAGCCACCGCACCACTAACCACTCACCACTGGAATCACCACCATGAAAAAGATCCTTCTCACCGCAACCCGCTACACTCTCATCACCGCCATCCTCCTCGGCATCGGCTACCCACTCCTCATCACCGGACTGGCCCACGTCCTGTTCCCCAAACAAGCCGCGGGCGAACTCATCACACGCAACGGCAAAGTCATCGGCTCACAACTCATCGGCCAGGCCTTCACCCGCGGCAATTACTTCCACAGCCGCCCCTCCGCCGCCGGCACGGGTTATGATGCCGGCGCATCCTCCGGCTCAAACCTCGGTCCCACCAGCAAAGATCTCATCAGCCGCACGGAAGCCAGCATCACCGCCGAACAGCATGGATCCACCGTCCCCGTCCCCATCGATCTCGTCACCGCCTCCGGCTCCGGCCTCGACCCCGACATCTCCCCCGCCGCAGCCTACTACCAGATCCCGAGCATCGCACGCCAGCGCCATCTGTCCGAAGCAACCTTAACGCAGTTGGTAGACCAGCACACCACTCAGCGCCAATTCGGCCTTCTCGGCGAACCCCGCGTCAACGTCCTCGACCTCAACCTGGCCCTCGACGCCCTTACCACCCGCTAACCCGCAGCCCACGACCGGCGCACCGCTGCAGCCACCCCTAAATCCCTGCCGACGCCCGCGCCTCCAGGAGAGTGCGCACCGTGGCGAGCAAAATCTCAGGCAGCAGCGGCTTCAGGCGGAAGTCCACACCGAGCGCCTTGTACTCTTCCTCCGCTTCCGCGAGACCGCTGATCACAAGCACAGGAATATCTGGCGCGAACGTCCGCAGTTCGGTGACAAACTCGGAACCGTTCATGCCAGGCATGATGTGGTCGGTCAGAATGAGGTCGATCGTGGCCGGAAAATCTTTGCTGCGAAGCTGTTCGAGTGCACGCCCTGGATTGAGGACGGCGATCACAAAGTAACCTGCTCGCTTAAGAATGGTCTGACGAGTCGCGGCCTGAATGGCGTTGTCGTCGATGAGAAGCAAGGTGGGTTGCATGTGTTTCTGTGACCCTGATTCGGGTGTTAGGAGTGCGCTAAGCATACTGCCCTCTGTTCAAGTCTGTCCTGCCGATCCGGGCACAACTATATTCTGATGCACGCTGGCACAGAAAGGCTGCTCACATCATTAAAGGCCCATAATCAGTGCTTTCCGCTGCCCCGCGCATGTCGGAGCATGCGGCCATTCTGCGCCAGATTTACATTTCTGCACAAATTCCTTGGCGGCGGTGCTGAGATAATGGCAGTATGGCTCGTCGCGTCATTAAACAGTATGAGTTGCTCCGCAAGATCGGAGCAGGTGGAAGCGGCGTCGTGTACCTTGCCAACGACACGCTGCTGCAGCGGCCCGTCGTACTGAAGCTGCTGAAGCGCGGATCGCAGACCCCGGAGCAGATGCGGGCGACGCAGTTGCGCGAGGCTCGCCTGGCCTCGGCCATCGACCACCCGAACGTCTGCGCCATCTATGAGGTTGGGGAAGAAGAGCTTGGCTCCGGCGATTCCGAAGCCTACATCGTCATGCAGTACATCCCCGGCAAGAGCCTCGACAAGGTCATCGCCGAGGGCCCCGCGAGCCTGCAACTCGTCCTCTCCAGCGGCATGCAGATGGCCGACGGCCTCTCCGCCGCGCACACGCTCGGCATCTTCCATCGCGATCTCAAGCCGGCCAATGTCATGCTTACCGATGGCGGCCTGATCAAAATTCTGGACTTCGGCCTCGCGCGGCAGTTGAAGCGCGACAGCATGGACTTCGATCCTTCCTTGACGACCCAGCCCGTCACGCCAGCCTTCGCGGGCGCCACCTACACCGCTCGCGGCGGCACCATCGCCTACATGGCTCCGGAGCAGTTCGTCACCGGCCAGAGCAGCGTGCAGAGCGACATCTTCGCGCTCGGCCTGATCCTCTACGAGATGGTCAGCGGACGCCATCCGTTTCATCGGCCCGACGCGCAGGAGTTGCAGAGCATTCGCGCCATCCAATACGCCGAGCCGCCGTCCCTGCGGGAGATTGTTCCGGACCTGCCCGTCGAGCTCGAGAGCGTCATTCTGCGCTGTCTCGAGAAGCAGCCCTCGGAACGCTACGCATCGGCGGCAGAGCTGCGCGAAGGCCTGAAGACGATTGTGAAATCCCTGCAACTGGACTCCATGCTGATGCCCGGCGAGGGGGCCATCAACATGGCCGCGCAGCAGCGCCTGGACATGGAGCGGCCCGACGAAGAAAAACGCTCCACAGGAATCCTCTCCATGCTCGCCGAGCGGTTCCGCGACAGCACGGCGACGACCGCGTCCAAGGGCCCAAACATTGTGGTGCTCCCGTTTGTAAATCTGGAGTCCAGCGACTCGCGCCAGTTTTACGGCTACGCGCTCGCCGATGCATTGGCAGCCCGGCTCGCCAAAGTTCCTTCGCTCATCGTGCGCCCGTCGAGCGCGCTCATGGACGTTCCCACGCGTCAACTCGACCCCCTCAGCGTCGGCCGTAAGCTGATGGTGGACTTCGTGCTCGCCGGAAGTTTTCTGCGCTCCGACAAGGGCTTCGATCTGAACTGGCAACTGCTGGACGTAGGCGGCCAGAGCGTGCGCACCGGCGGCGCCATCAGTGTTGCCAGCTTCGATCTCATCGCCGTGCAGACCGAGATCTGCGACGAGGTCTTCGCGGAGTTGCATGGATTCGGCGGCCTGCAGGTCGGCCTCCCCGGACCGGCGAGCGTGACGTCGCTCGGCGATGCAGTGTCGGAGGAGTACCTGCAGGCGCGCGCGTTGCTGTCGTCCTTCATGTCCAGGACCGGAAGCCGCGACGAACTCGATCGCGCGCGCGAGTTATTCGAGCGTGTCGTCAAGCGCGATCCGAAGTATGCACCGGGATGGTCCGGCCTTGGCATTACGCAGTTGCAGTACGCGCGGCACGGGCTCGGCGGCCAGATGCATGTGCTCGAGGCGCGACGCTCCTTCGATAAGGCGCTCGAGGGCGACCCCACCTCGGTCGAAGCGAATCTCTATCGCGTCTACATGCTGCTGAGCCGCGGTGAAAAAGAGAGCGCGCGGCATGGCATCGAACGGCTGCTGCAGCAGGCCGCGAATGATTGGAACGTTCACCTGGTGGCTGGGCTCACGCTGCGCATCGACGGTTTATATGACGAGGCGCTGGACCAGTTCAACACCTCGTTGCGCCTGAACCCCTCCAATGCCGCGGTGATCTATAACCACCGCGCGCGAGTGTACCAATATCAGAACCAGTTGGAACTCGCGAGCGATGAGATTGAGAAAGGGCTCACGCTCGAGCCGCGGCAGCCGCTCCTGCGGATCTCAAAGGGATACCAGCAGATGCGGCAGGGCCAACTGGCCCAGGCGATTGAGACGCTCGAGCAGGTGACGCGCGATGATTCAACCCTGCGCATCGTCTTCCCGACAATTGCCATGTGCTACGTGCAACTGGGCGACCGCAAGCGCGCGGCGGAGTTTGTGCTCGAAGAAACTCTCTCAGCCGCCGAAGCAGATAGCGAGATGGCCTACCGGCTGGCCACCTACTTTGCCGTCGAGGGCGATGCGTCCGAGGCACTGCATTGGCTGCGCCGCGCCATCTACCTCGGCAACGAGAACTACCCTTGGTTCAGCATCAATCCGCTGTGGCGCGGGATGGCCGACAATCCCGACCTCCAGCGAATCCTCGAAGACCTGAAGAAGAGCTTCAAGCGAAATCAGAAGAACTGGAAGCGGCTCTTATCGCAGGTGATGGGGTAAGCCAGACAGTAGCCAGCAGCGCAGGACAAAGGCAAAGGCCCTCGAGCAATCGAGGGCCTTCATCTTTGAAATCGCCGCGAACTAGTGCGAGGCGGGATTGAATTGCAGCGGTGTATTGAGGGTGAAGATAATCTCCGTGCCGGTGGAAAGTTCCTGTTGGCGATCGCGTCTCAGCCACCAGACTGTTGCCACTCCCGCTCCGACCCCTAAGCCGACCACCGCGCCCAC
>JAJZFE010000167.1 GCA_021798655.1 Acidobacteriota bacterium
CATCGGCCTCGTCAACAGCGGCCTCATCGTCAAGAGCCCCGCCACCACCGTCACGCTCGGCGACCTGCACCAGCACACCGCGCAGCTCGCCATCTTCGGCATCCTGCTCATCGCCATCCTGCAAGCGTACAAAGTCAAAGCGTCGATGCTCATCGGCGTGCTCGGCACACTCGCCGTCGGCATCCTCTTCCACCAGGTGCGCTACCAGCCCAGCACCTTTAACCCGCTCGCCATCTCCGCAACCTTCATGCACCTCGACATCCGCGGCGCACTCAAGATGAATGCGCTGGAGATCATCTTCGTCTTCCTCTTCGTCGATCTCTTTGACAACATCGGCACGCTCGTCGCCGTCACCGAACGGGCTGGTTTGATATCCGAAGACCACACCATCCCGCGGCTCGACCGCATCTTCTTCGCCGACGCGACGGCAACGGTCATCGGCTCCGTCGCCGGCACCAGCACCGTCACCAGCTACATCGAAAGCTCCGCCGGAGTCGCCGCCGGCGGCCGCACCGGCGTCACCGCGATCACCACGGGTGTGCTCTTCTTCCTCGCTATCTTCATCGCGCCGATCGTCGGCGCCATCCCCGACTTCGCCACCGCGCCCGCGCTCATCCTCGTCGGCGCGCTTATGGTCGCCGGCGCCGCACGCATCGACTGGGACGAGCCGCGCATCGCCATCCCCAGCTTCCTCACGCTCATCACCATCCCGCTCACCTACTCCATTGCGACGGGCCTCAGCTTCGGCCTCATCAGCTTCGCCGTGCTGGAGCTGGCCACCGGCCGCGGCAGCCGCAAGCACTGGATGCTCTACCTGCTCGCGCTGCTGTTTCTTGCACGGTTCATCTACATTCACACAAGCTAGGATTAGAATCGCCAGTGCGGCGCATCGAGCATCCGCCAGCCTGCATCTGAAGTACCAAGGAGATTCACATGGACCGCAAAGCATCCGCACTCTGGAACGGCGACCTCAAGGCCGGCCACGGCAGCATCACCACGCAGAGCAACACGCTCAAGGACACGCAGTACAGCTTCAAGAGCCGCTTTGAAGAGGGCACCGGCACCAACCCCGAAGAGCTGATCGCCGCCGCGCACGCGGGCTGCTTCTCCATGGCCTTCGCCAACATGCTCGCCACCGAAGGCTTCACCGCGACATCGGTGGACACCACCGCGACCGTCACGCTGGACCCCAGCACACCCGGCGGCCCCACGGTCACGAAGATTCACCTCGTCAACAGCTCGGTCGTCCCCAACATCGACAAGGCGAAGTTTGAAGAGCTGGCCGCAAAGGCCAAAGCAGGCTGCCCCATTTCGCGCCTGCTCGCCGCCGCCACCATCACGCTGGACGCAACGCTCGCGTAAGGCATCGACAGTCCACACCGGAACGCCGTCCCACATGGGCGGCGTTTTTCGTTGCGCCGAATTTGTTCAAAAAAGATCAGCGTCTTGCTTACTCCGCTTCGCACGCTACGTCTCTCATGTATCGCTCCAATGGCCCTGTGCACAGGTAGCACAGCACATCCCCGGCTCACCACCCGACACACTCAACCAGCGACGGAGTCCTCCGCCGCGCGGAAGGACTTTGCCTTGACGACAGAGAAGCACCCTCACAGCTTCGTCCGTACAGCGTTCGCGCTGTGCCTTCTGGCCATTGGCTGCGCGGCCTATGCCCGCGCCCAGCAGAACGCGACCGCATCACCAGATATCTCGACCAGCAGCAGCTATGGCTTGCTCGATGCCTTCCATTCTTCGGCGTCTGCGCTGCCGGCCTCGCCCGCACCTCCCGCCTTCAGGGTCCACCCCGTCGAGACCTCAATCTCAGTCGGTGGTTTTGGACAGTTCACTGCGACGCGCTTCAACTCGTCGTTCAACACCTTCACCACCGAGAGCATCAACCCGACAGCGGGCGTGCTTGCCACCGTGCGTCAGAGCTTCAAGCCCTGGCTGGGCTACTCCATCAACATGGGCTTCACGCGCGCCTCGGAGCACTACAGCGTGAATGCCACCAGCGACGTCGTCAACAACACCAACAACGCCTACCTGTTGGCGAACATGTATGAGTACAGCGCCAGCTACGTCGCAGAAAAACGCATCACGCCGCGCCTAAGCGGCTTCGCCGACCTCGGCGGGGGCGTCGTCGTCTTCCAACCTACGCAGGGCGGTACGGGTGCCGTGATCACGCCGCCGTTCACCAACTACCGCCCCGAAGGCGTTGGCGGCTTCGGCATCGACTATAGCCTGAGCCACCACCTCGGGCTGCGCGCTGAGTATCGCGGCCAACTCTACAAGTTTGCCGACTACGGTGCGAGGTTCGCGCGTGACTACACCATCACCAGCGAGCCCACCATCAGCATCACGTACACCTTCGGTAGAGCATCAACGACGAAGCAATAACCCATAACAAAGCCCGCCACACACAAACCCGGCGCTAGTGCGCGTGCCCATGCGCATGGCTGTGGCCGCCCGGCCCATGGTGATGGTGCGAATGCCCGTCGATCACCTCCGGCTTCGGCGGCGAGCTGCAACCGTCCACCGTCGGGCAGTCCGTGATCTCCACCTGGATCGTCGTGTGGTGGATGCCGTAGTGGTCGCGCAGTTCGTGGTTCATTCTCTGCAACAGCGCCTCGCACTCGGCCAGCTGCATCTCCACCACCTGCACGTGGCTGGCGAGCGCGTGGCTCTGGCTGGTCAGGCTCCACACATGCAGATCGTGCACGTTCACCACGCCGTCAACACTTTGCATAGCCGCGCGAATCTCTGCCAGGTTGATGCCGCGCGGCGTGCCTTCCAGCAGGATGTGCAGCGTCTCGCGCACGATGCTCCAGCTGCTCAGCAGGATCATGCCCGCGATGATCACCGAGAGCAGCGGATCGATCCACTGCTGATGCGTCACGGAGATGAGCAGCGCGCCAACGATTACCGCCGCCGTCGAGAGCGTGTCGCCCAGCATGTGCAGAAACACGCTGCGGATGTTGACATCGCCGCTGAACTTCCAGAGCAGCGCCGCGATCAAGCCGTTCATCACCACGCCGGCCGCGGCCACCATCATCATCAGGTGCGGCTCCACCGTCACCGGATGCAGGAACCGCTGCGCCGCCGTCACCAGAATCCACACCGCGAGCAGCATCAGGCTCAGCGCATTCACAAACCCCGCCAGCACGCCCGCACGCTGATAGCCAAAGGTGCGCTCGTCAGTCGCTGGCCGCGTCTGCAGCCACACCGCAACGAAGCTCAACCCCAGCGCCGCAAAGTCCGACACGTTATGCCCGGCCTCCGAGATGAGCGCCAGCGAGTGCGCGCGCAGCCCGAAGAACAGCGTCGCCGCGATATACATCGCCGTCAACGCAAGGGAAAACTTCAGTATCCGCTGCATTCCACCGCTCGGCCTGGCCTGCATGTGCATACCCACAGTGTAGAACGGCGCGCCGCCAGCCGTTATTCGACCGGCAACAACCTGCCATCCTTCAGCCGAAACCGCCGCCCGCGCCACACCACCTCGTCGCTGGCATAGCTCCACGCCCAGAAGTACAACGCGAAGCAGTCGCGCAGCGGCAACAGCAGCGCGAACCGCAGCACCTGGACATCGTTCAGCACACCGACACCCACCGTCAACGCCACCGCATAGCGCACCAGCAGCGCCAGGCTCAGCAGGCACACGCTCCACAGCTCGCCTGCGCTGGCCACCATCGCCAGCAGCGCCCACGGCACCATGTACGTCACGCCCAGGCCCGCATACCCGGCCTTGCGCGAGTCCCGCACGCCGCGCGACCAGCGCAGCTGATGCTCGCAGAATCCGCGCAGCGTATACGCCGGCACGCTCGTCTCCACCACCTCGGCGATCAGCACCACACGATAGCCCACCGCACTCAGCCGCGCGCCCAGCTCATAGTCATCGGCCAGCTCTTCTGCCAGCGACTCAAAGCCGCCTATCATCGCCAGCGCCGTCTTCGTCGTCGCCAGCGTGGACCCCAGCCCGAACCGCACACCGCGCTCCAGCCGCCGCGCCGTCAGCACACCCGCCATAAACTCCGTCGCAATTCCCAGCGACTCCAGCCGCGACCACACCCCGCCCAGCGCGCGCCCCACATACGGCAGCGTCACCAGCCCCACCGGCTGCTCGTCCGTCGAAAACGCAAACGGCGTCATCACGCGGCGCAGATACTGCGGTGCCACGCGGATGTCGCTGTCGTTCACCACCACATACTCATGCCGTGCGCGCGGCACCATCTGCGCCAGGTTCGACACCTTCCCATTCGTGCCCAGGCTCTGCGGGCATTCCACCAGCCGGATGTCCACCTTCGGATGCTCAACCCGCAGCCGCGCAACCTCCGCCACCGCCGGGTCGTCCAGCGACTGCACGCCGAACAGTAGTTCCACATCGCCCGGATACTCCAGCCGGCAGTGGCTCACCAGCCCGGCATACATCCGCGCGTCCACGCCCTTCATCGGCTTCAGGATCGTGACGCCGGGCCACTCCGGCGGCTCCTGCTGCAGCCGCGGCGCGCGCTTCACATCGCGCTCGAACGACCGCGCCGCCCACAGCGCAATCAGCCCATAGGCCATGCCGCACACCGCCAGCAACGCGGGCACGCCCTCCATCCAGTTGGCAACGCTGTTCACCCCAACAGTGTATCTGCCCTACTCGTAGCGGAGCGCTTCAATCGGATTCAGGCTCGCCGCCTTGTACGCCGGGTAGATGCCGAACACCAGCCCGATCGCGCACGAACTCAGAAACGCCGCGAGCATCCACAGCAGGCTCATCGAGCTGGAGATCAGCAGGCTGATCGCCAGCGCAATCAGCGCTCCCAGCGTAATCCCGATCAGTCCGCCCACCGCGCAAAGCACCACGGCTTCGATCGTGAACTGCAGCAGGATCGTCTTCTTCGTCGCGCCCAGCGCCTTGCGCACGCCGATCTCGCGCGTCCGCTCCGTCACGCTCACCAGCATGATGTTCATCACGCCCACGCCGCCCACCATCAAACCCACCGCGCTCAGCCCGAACATCAGCTCAAACAGCGCACCGGTCAGCTGGTTCCACAGCTTCGTCAGCGCGTCCGAGCTGAACACCGCGAAGTTGTCCGCCTGCTCATTGCGCACCTTGCGCCGCCGCCGCAGCAGCTCGCGAATCTCGTCCGTCACCAGCTCCTTGTTCTTCTGGTCGTCGTACTTCGCGCTCAGCCAGTAGTCCAGCACCTCCGGGTGCAGCTTGTGGAACGTCGACAGCGGAAAGAACGCATAGCTGTCCTGCGGATTCTTTCCGCCGCCGAACGCCGACTTCTGCTTGGCCAGTACGCCAATCACCGTGAACGTACGCCCGTCGATGATCACCGACTGCCCCAGCGGGTCCACGCCCGCAAACAGGTTCACCGCCAGGTCATGCCCAATCACGGTCACGTCCGCTGCGCGCTCCGCCTCGTTGTCGGTAAAGTAGCGCCCTTCGGTGATCTCCTTGTCGTACACGGAGGAGTTCTGCGGCGTATCCCCTTCCAGCGACACGTTGTCCACCTTCCGCCGCCCGAACTTCGCCGTCACCGATCCCGCATTGAAGTTGTAGTCCGTGTACTGCAGCGACGCATCCGCCGCCACCACATGCGGCAGCGTGCGGATCGCCAGCATGTCGTCAAACGTCAACTGCTTCCGCGCCAGCATCTCCGTCGTGGGCTGCGTAATGACCGGGAAGCGGAATACCCACAATACATTCGTACCAAAAGATGCAACCATGTTCGCTACGGATGAGTTCAACCCGTTGATCACCGACGAGATCGTAATCACCGTCATCACGCCGATCACAATACCCAGAATCGTCAGCGCCGAACGCATCTTGTTCGCGCGCAGCGTATCCAGCGCCATCCGCACCGACTCGCGTTGATCGACCGTCTTCATCGCCTCTTAGAACTCCGATCTCAGCGCCACGATAGGATCCAGCTCCGCCGCTTTTCTCGCCGGATACACACCAAAGAAGATCCCCACACCCAGCGCCACAAACAGGCCCACCAGCACGCTCCACACCGCCACCGTCGCCGGAAATCCCACCATCGCGCTCACCCCCAGCGCCGCACCGATCCCCAGCGCCACGCCAAACGCTCCGCCGATCACCGACACCGTCGCCGACTCCATCAGAAATTGCAGCAGCAGGTCCGCGCGCCTGGCGCCCAGCGCCTTGCGTACGCCGATCTCGCGCGTCCGCTCCGTCACGCTGACCAGCATGATGTTCATAATCACCACGCCGCCCACCACCAGCGAGATCGACGCAATCGCAATCGCCACCGTACCAATGCTGTTGCTGATCTGCCCGAAC
>JAJZFE010000342.1 GCA_021798655.1 Acidobacteriota bacterium
AGTTTTCTTTTTCATTCGCACACCGCAGTATATCGCCGTGGGCTCCGAACCATGCGGGGAACTTTTGGGCTGCTTCCACGCTACAGGCCCGCGCTCTAGGCTATGCTTCATTTAGCGATCCAACGCATGATCAGAAGATGACGGACGCGACACTGAAGTGACCCTGAAGCGAGCTTTGAAACCTATTCTCCACCAGACGATTCTGCCGCGATTAGCGCACCTGTTCCGCAGCCTGCCCCGAACGGAGGACCCGCGTGTGATTGGTGGCATTGCGGCGGGTGTTGCCGTGATGGGCGGGGCCATCTGGTGGTACATCGTGCGGCACCGGCTCTCGGCCGAGGAGGTGGAACGGCGGCGGCGCGAGGAACTTGCCCTGGGCGGCCGCATCACCGACGGAGTGATTCTGGACGCACGCACGCTGAGCAACGAAGACAGCATCTCGCCTACGCCGGAGGTGCTGGTCTACAGCTACTCGCTTGCAGGGCTCACGTATCACTGCGCACAGGATGTATCGACACTGCGCAACGAGGTGCTGGGCTTCCGCATCGACCAGCCGGTGCAGGTGCGCTATGACCCGCGCAATCCGGGCAACAGCATTATCGTGTCGGAGACCTGGACAGGACTGTGGCTGCGGCCCGACGACATGGACCGCTAGCACGATTCGCGGCCAAAACGTGGCCAAAACGCTACTGACCCCACACCAGCAGGTTCAGAAGGCCCTGCGAGAGAACACCGTGCGCACCTCGTTTGAATCAGGGCCCGCGGGCGCGCACGGCGACTCAGCAGGGTTAGATGCATGGAAGCGTCGGCATGCTGTCCCGGCGCGAGCCGCCGGCAATCACGCGGCTGGCAAAGGGTTGCCTGCGGACGAGAAAATCTCTTGCTGCGGGCGCGCGTCCCCGGGGCGCCGCGGTGCGTCCAATGTGCCATGAGCGAAAACGATACGACCACGATGCCCACCGTCAGCCTTGGCCACACCGGGGTGCGCATCTCGCCGTTGTGCCTGGGCATGATGACCTATGGCAGCAGGCAATGGCGCGAGTGGGTGCTTGAAGAAGCGGAGGCGCGGCCCATCGTGCGCCGCGCGGTCGAGGCGGGCATCAACTTCTTCGACACCGCTGACATGTACTCGCTGGGCGAGAGCGAGGTTCTGACCGGAAAGCTGCTGCGCGAGTTTCAGCCGCGCCGCGAAGAGTTGGTGATCGCCACCAAGGTCTTCCAACCGATGAGCGATCGCCCCAATGATCGCGGGCTCTCGCGCAAGCACATCATGGCCTCGATTGACGCCAGCCTGAAGCGGCTGGGCGTGGAGTATGTCGACCTCTTCCAGATTCACCGCTTCGACAAGCACACGCCAATTGAGGAGACCTGCGAGGCGCTGCACGACGTGGTGAAGGCTGGGAAGGCGCTGTATCTCGGCGCTTCGAGCATGTATGCGTGGCAGTTCCAGAAGATGCTGCACTTTCAGGCAACAAACGGGCTGGCGCGCTTTGTGACCATGCAGAACCACTACAACCTGGTGTATCGCGAAGAGGAGCGGGAGATGATTCCGCTGTGCGTGGACCAGAAGATCGGCTGCCTTCCGTGGAGTCCGCTGGCGCGCGGCTTCCTCGCCGGCACGCGCAAACGCGGCGACGAGCAAGCGCTTCCGGAGGGCACATCGGATGCGGCTACGGTGCGCGCCCGCAGCGACGACTTCGCTCACAAGCTCTACTATCGCGACTCGGACTTTACCGTCGTTGAACGCGTGATGGCCATCGCCGCCCGGCGCAGCGTCAAGCCCGCGCAGGTGGCGCTGGCATGGGTTCTGGCCCAGCCCGGGGTCTCGGCACCGATCATCGGAGCCAGCAAGCTCTATCAACTGGAGGACGCGCTGACCGCGCTGGCGCTGAAGCTGACACCAGAGGAGTTGCAGCAGTTGGCGCAGCCTTACGAGCCGCATCCGGTGCTCGGCCACAGCTACTAGAGTCTGTCCCTGAATGGAACAGTGCAGCAAATTCAGCGTGGCCGGTCGCGGTTTCCTGCATCCGGCTCAGCGATGCAGTGGCATCATGGAGTAGGGCCGAACCGGTTGCCGTGCAAGCGGTTCCTTGCAGAGTGAGGTTCGATGACTAGCAGGACGAGGACGCGGCACCGATGGCTGGCAACGGCGGTCATCTGCGCGCTCGCGGCGACAGCGGCCACGACACTGCTCGGGGCGCTGCCCGCGCAAGCGCAGCAGCCGCCGAACCCCAGCGTGCGCAGCCTCAGCGGGAAGGTCACGGACACCAGCCATGAGCCCATCCGCGGCGCCATCGTCGAGCTGCGCAACACCGACACCCGCGAGGTTGTCACGTACATCACCGACGAGAGCGGGCGCTACAACTTCAAGCGTCTGGACGGAAACATCGACTACGAAGTGTGGGTGATCTTCCGCGGCCAGCCCAGCGTGACCCGCAGCATCAGCAAGTTCGACAGCCACATGGTGAAGGTGATCAACTTCACCGTGCACGCTTACTAGTCCAGAGCCAGATGCACAGCCTGTGATACGTTGGCCTTGTCGTGTTCGAGGGTTGCCATGTTGAAGCCCGTGCTGCTCCTGCTGTGCCTCGCCGTGTTGTGGTGGTTTGTTCGCAACGACGCCGCCGAGTACGTAGCCTTCAAGCGCCTGACCAACACACGCGACCGCCAGCGCTGCTTCCGCAACTGGATCGTGAAGAGTTTTCTCGCGTTCTCCGGAACGACGTTGGTCTGCCTGGTGGTCCTGCAGCGTGTGGGCGCGGTCGCGTCGCTACCTCCCGACTTCTTCCCGCTGGCCAGGTTTCTGAACTCGATGCTGCCTGCGGCCGAGATGCCCGGCAAGAGCTTTCTGGCCGGCTTCGCCAGTGCCGCCGTCGTGACCGGAATCCTGCTGGGCGTGCTGCTGGCGAAGAAGCTCAAAGTGAAGCACACGACCCTGGGAGACATTGAGCCGTTGATGCCGCGCAATGGCGCGGAGACAGGTTGGGCCACGCTGCTGTCGATCAACGCCGGCTTCAGCGAGGAGCTGTTCTTCCGCCTGCTGCTGCCGCTGCTGCTGGTCAGCGTGCTGCACCACACAGTGCCCGCGTTTGTCGCCGCAATCGTGCTGTTCGGGCTGGCCCACCTCTACCAGGGAGCGGTGGGCGTGGTCACGACTATGCTGCTCGGGGGAGCCTTCGCCGGGCTCTATCTGTGGACCGGCAGCCTGTGGATCACGATCGCCGCGCACGCCGGTCTGGACCTGATAGCGGTGGTGGTGCGGCCCACGTTGACGCGCCTGCTGCACCGCCCCGCTTAGGTTACCGAAGCGCCTCACCGCGCCGGATTCGCTGCCCTGCTACACTCTTGCCTAGTGGATGCTGTCCCAATTTGGGACGACTTTCTGCCGAGTCGCTCCGTATTTATCTCTGGCGCCTCATCCCGCGAGGCTCTTGATCCGATCAAGGCAGTATGGATCCGAGTCTCACAACTGAATCTCAGGGTCCCAGCTTGCCGCAGAGCCGTTTCGCGAGCACCCTATTCCGCGCGTCCACCCCGGCGATCCGACCAGGTCGTCTGCGGTTTCTGTTGTCAGCCTGCGGGCTGCTTGTGCTGGGACTGGGTATGTCGCTTCCGCTGCGCGCGCAGCGGCCACTGCCTCGCGCTACCACCAATCTCACCGCCGCGTGGCAGCAGTTGGGGCCAAGCTCCATCCTCTCGGCCAGTTATAACAACGTCACCGGCCGCATTACGGCCATCGCCACAGATCCGAATGACGCGACGGGGAACACGGTCTACTTCGGAGCGACTGGCGGCGGCGTGTGGAAGTCTACCAACGCGGCGGGAGGGCTGGGCTCGGCCAGCTTCGCGCCACTCACGGACACGCTGGCGGTCTTCAGCAACAACGCCGGGGGCAGCGCCATTCCGTCGCTCAGCATCGGCGCGCTGGCGGTACAGCCATCAGCCAATCCGGTGATCCTCGCCGGTACGGGCGACCCCAACAACGCCACCGACTCCTACTATGGCGAGGGCCTGCTGCGTTCGGCCGACGGCGGGCTGACGTGGACGCTGATCCAGGCCTCACAGGATGGCGTGAGCGGTTTCCACTCCTTCATTGGGCTGGCCACCGCGGGCATCGCCTTCAGTACGACAACGCCGACGCTGGTGGTCGCGGCCTTCTCTACCTCCGCGCAGGCGGCCATCGTGAACGCGACGACGGTTGACTCGTTTCCCGGGCTCTACTATTCGACCGACGCGGGCGTGACATGGCAGATGGCCTCGATCTACGACGGCAGCAGCGTCGTGCAGCAGCCGCAGGGACTGGGCACAGGTGAGATTGGTAATGCTGTGACGTCGGTGGTGTGGGACCCGCTGCGCAGCATGTTCTACGCGGCGGTGCGCACGCACGGCTACTACTCCTCGCCCGATGGCGTGACGTGGACGCGCCTCGCAACGCAGCCCGGAACCGGTCTTACGACTACGAACTGTCCGGTCGGCGCTAACGGCGTGGGCGATGCGGCGACCTGCCCGATCTATCGCGGCGTGCTGGCCGTGCAGCCCATCACGGGCGACCTCTATGCGCTCACGGTTGACACGAATAACCTTGATCAGGGGCTGTGGCAGGACCTGTGCGGCGCGACTTCGACCACCTGCGCAAAGCCTGCGCCCACGTTTGCCAATCGCATCGACAACGGCGCGCTGGAGGTGGGCAGCGGTAACACCGCGATCGCGCAGGGCAGCTACAACCTGGCGCTGAACGCCTCTCCTACCGCGGCGAACGGAACAAACTTGTATGTTGGCACGGTCGATCTTTATCGCTGTGCGATGACCGCTGGCTCATCCGTCTGCGCGCTGCGCAATACCACCAACGTGCTCGACGGCTGCAATGCGCCGGCGCAGGTAGCGGGTGCGCAGCATGCGATCGCAACGGTTGCCGAGGCCAGTGGAACGCCCATCCTGTATGTTGGCAACGATGGCGGCCTGTGGCGCTCGCTCGATGGCGTGGCCGAAACAGGCAGTGTCTGCTCGTCGAGCGACAACACGCACTTCGACAACCTCAACGCGGCCATTGGGGTGGGCGGCTCGCTGGGGGAGGTCGTTGGCTTTGCCGAGGATCCGGCGAATCCCAACACGCTGCTCGCCGGCGTAGGCGGCAACGGCACAGCCGCGACCTCGACCGCGGCGACGCTTACGCCGTGGCTGCAACTCTCCACCGGCGAAGGCGGCCTTCCCTCCATCGACGCAACCACCCCAGCGAACTGGTACGCGACCATCGGAGCTGGCGTGAACCTGGATGCTTGTCCGCTGGGCGCGAACTGTACTGCGGCTAATTTTCTTCCGCCGGCCACGATTGGCACAGCGCAGGTGGGTGGGGACGCGAGCGAACTCGACACGCCGACGCTGCTCGACCCGGCGCTGACCTCAAGCATCCTCGTGGGCACCTGCCGGGTGTGGCGCGGGCCGGCCTCCACCGGCTCCACGTGGTCCAACGCCAACGCACTCAGCCCCGCGCTGGGCGGGATCACGCTGCCCTGCTCTCCGTATAGCCCGCTGATCCGCTCGCTGGCCGCGGGAGGGCCACGCGTCACCAGTGCGAACCTGCAGAACTCCGGCTCGAAGGTAATCTATGCGGGGATCTCCGGCACGCAGGACGGCGGCGGCGCAATTCCCGGCCACCTCTTTGTGACCACCGCGGCCGACACTGCGACCGGCAGCAAGCCATGGACCGACGCCTCGCTTGCTCCGGTCAGCAACGACGCCTCCGACGCACACGTCTTCAACCCCGGGCACTTCGACATTTCGTCGATTGCCGCTGACCCGCACGATGCGACCGGAGGAACGGTGTACGCGACAGTGATGGGCTTCGGCGTGCCGCACCTCTACCGCTCCACGAACTTCGGAGGAGCGTGGCTGAACATCAGCGCCAACCTGCCCAATGCCCCGGTGAACGCCGTGGTTGTGGATCCGAGCGACGCCAACACGGTCTACGTCGCGACGGACGCGGGCGTGTATGTAACGCAGGCTGTCACGACCTGCGGCACTACCCCGCCGACCAACTGCTGGAGCGTGCTCGGTACAGCGCTGCCAAACGCTCCGATCGTCACACTGGAGGCCGGGGCGAACCTGCCTACCGGTGATGGCCGCGTCGGCATGCTGCGCGCCGGGACCTACGGGCGCGGGCTGTGGCAGATGCCACTGCTCACCGCGGCAGTGCCCACCCAGGTAGCGCTGGCGCTATCCAGCACCAGCCTCAGCTTCGCCTCGCAGCAGGTGGCCACGCTGTCTGCTGCGCAGACGATT
>JAJZFE010000161.1 GCA_021798655.1 Acidobacteriota bacterium
CTAGACCAGTACCCGGATGCGCTGACGCTATTCTCGACAAGGAGCGAAGAGCGCATCTATGAGAATGTCGCCGTGGCGCGCGATGCCAGCCTGGGAGGCGCAGCCCAACGGCTGACACGCCTCATCCAGGAGAACGATCTCGGGATTGGTCAGTCACTGTACGCAGCGCCCGCGGAAGCATCGTCCCACACCTAGCTGGCTATTTCGACGTTGCCGGAGCCGGTGCGGATTTGGAGGGGGGCACCCCCGCCGTTGATGGGTGCGGTCATGTGGTGGCGGGAGTGGTCATCCTGCTGGGGGGCGTTGGGGTAGCGGATGCGGATGTCGCCGGAGCCGGTCGAGGCCTCCAGGTTGAAGTGGGCGTCGTTGCCGAGGTGGAGGCGGACGTTGCCGGAGCCGCTTTCGAGGGTGGCCGCGCCGGTGAGGTGGCCGTCGGCGTCGATGTCGCCGGAGCCGGAGCGCGCGGTGAGGGTGCCGTTGAAGCCGTGGACGTGGACGTTGCCGGAGCCGGTGCGGGCCTTGACGTCGCCGCCGGTGCGCTCGTCGATGGTGATGTCGCCGGAGCCGGACTGGAGATCGACGTTGCCGGAGACGCCGTCGGCGCGGACGTTGCCGGAGCCGCTGCTGGCGGTGAGGAAGCGGCCGACGCCTTCGGTGGTGACGTCGCCCGAGCCGCTGTGCAGGTTCAGGGCGACGTCGGCCGGCGCGGTGATCTCATAGTCGATGGAGACGTGGTTGTACTCGTCGTGATGGCCGCTGGTGAAGCCGATGTGGATCGCGTTGCCGTCCTGCGAGATGGGCGGGTGCTCCTCGATCTCGTGGATCTGGGAGCTGTTGTCGCTGCTCATGCCGAAGACGCTCCAGCTGGACTTGACGTGGCCGACGATGTGGATCTGGTTGCCGCTGCCGGCGTGGATGGTGACGTTGCCGGAACCGTTGTTGACGTAGAGGTCTGAGGCGGCCGAGACGGTGAAGCTGCGCTCGAAGTGGCCGTCGGCGAAGGCGGCGGTCGAGGCGGACAGCAGGGCGGTTGCGATGAGGAGTTGGAGCTTCATGGGCGTGTTCCTTCCGGTGATGAATTCAGCGTTGCTGTGCGTTACGACGTTTGCTGCAGGATTACCTTGTCTCCGTTGCGGAGGCCGGAGAGCACTTCAATCCTGCTGCCGTTGGAGAGGCCGATTTTGATGGGTACCACTCGGTGGCCGTCCTTGGCATGAGAGTCAGGGGTCCAGACACTGGCGTTGCGGTCCTTGTCGTAGAGGACGGCCTGCTCGGGTACGGTGAGCACGTGCTTGTGCTCTTCCAGGACGATCTCGGCGTTGGCGGTCATCAGGGCCTTCAACTCGCCGCCGGGGTTGTCGATGGAGATCTGGACCTCGAAGGTGGTGACGTTGTCCTTTTCGACGCCGAGCGGGGCGATCTTGGTGACCCTGCCGGCGAAAGTTCGGTCGCGGAAGCTCTGCACCTTGATGCGGGCGGGCTGTCCGAGGTAGACCTTGGAGATATCAGACTCATCGACCTTGCCGTAGACCTGGTGCGTGTCGACGAGGGTCATCACCAGCGTGGCGGTGCTGCCGAGGACGAGGATGGAGCTGACCGCGTCGCCGACCTGGACGTCGCGGGAGAGCACGACGCCATCGATGGGCGCGATGACAGTGGTGTAGCCGAGCTGCTCTTCAAGCTGTTTGAGCGAGGCCTGTGCCTGCTGCACCTGCGCGGTGGACTGCTTGAGCTTGGCCTGATCGACGACGACCTGGGCGACGGCGCGGTCGCGCATGTTGCTGGCAGCGCGGTACTTCTGCTCGGCGTCGTCGAGTGCCTGGACGGAGACGACGCCGTCTCTCTGCATCTGCACGGCGCGCTCGTAGGTGTTTTTGACCATGGGCAGGTCGGGGGCGGCGGCGGCGACTTTGTCGAACTGGACGGCGGCGGCGGAGGAGGTGGCGTTGGCCTCGGCGGCGGCGAGCTGGGCCTTCTGCGCGGCGACCTGGTCGAGAATCTCCTGCTGGTCAAGCTGGGCGAGGACCTCACCCTTGTGGACCTTCTGGTTGATGTCGGTGTCCAGTTGCGTGACGATGCCAGAGGCTTTGGACTTGACCTCGACCTGGGTGATGGGCCAGACCTTGCCGGTGGCGACGACGGAGCGGGCGATGTCGCCGGTCTCGACTGTAGCGATCTGCGAGGGGTCGAGCGGGGCGGCTGCGGTGAGGCTCTTGGCGGCCAGAACGCCTCCGCCGATCAGCACGACGGCGACGCTGCCGAGGATGATCCAGAGGCGTTTGCGGGATTTGGTGCGCGGTTTCAAGGCAGTAGCCTCCGACGGATGAGTAGCTTCGAGAGACAGTACGCAGGTTGCGCGCGGCTGGTTCCCGCGCGGCGGATTCGGACGGGTACCCCACCCCTGGTTTTGGGGGTAAAGTCTTCGAAGAACAAGGGTTATCGTCGGACTTCGGTTTCGGCCGGGGAGGGCTGCGGCGGAGGTTCGGTAGACGACTCAAAGAGCGGATACGCCTCGCAGCCTGGGCCGTTGGAGGGTAGAGACGGCAAAGCCCGGCGGGCAGCCGGGCCTGTGAAGTTCCTACGACTTCATTATAGAGGCGGTGTCAAGTCGGGCAGCGATGTGAAGGCTAGTGAGAGTCTGATCCAGTCCAGTACATGGCTCGCCCGGTTGGACAAAACGCAGATTCCCTGCGGGAATGACAAACAAAAACACGCCTTCCAGACTTGATCAGAGACTCCCCGGGTGTGAAGAGATTCTGCTATCGTGTTACGATAGCAGGTATGAGCCAGACGAATGAGAGCCAGGCAGGTGAGCGAGGGTCGCGCAATCCCGCGGTGCGGGTCGAGGCGCTGGCCGAGTTTCGCGCAACGTTGCGACGGTTTCTGCACTTCAGCGAAGAGGCGGCGACGCGGGCCGGCGTGACGCCGCAGCAGCACCAGTTGCTGTTGCAGATCATGGGTGCTCCGCCGGGGGCCGTCGCGTCGATCGGGTACCTGGCCGAGCGGCTGGTGCTGCGGCATCACAGCGTGGTGGAGCTGGGCGACCGTTGCGAGAGTGCGGGCCTGGTGGAGCGCACGGGCGACCCGGAGAATCGACGCCACGTGGTGTTGCGGCTGACGGAGAAGGGCAGGGCGCTGTTGCAGAGCCTGGCCGACGTGCACGCGGATGAGCTGTATGAGCTGGCCCCGAGGCTGGTGGCCACGTTGCAGAGTTTTACGCACCGCGCGGCAGCGGATGCCGGGGATGCGGGAGCTGATTCAGGGAGTGCGGAGAGATGATGCAGGCGATGGGACGCTGGAGAGAGAACAGGCTGGTGCGGCGGTTTCTGCCGCAGGTGCACGGGGATTTGAGCGCGACGTATGCACGCAACCTGCACAAGTGGCTGCTGATTGCGCCGCTGATCGGGATTGTGACGGGGCTGGGGATTACGGGACTGGTGGTGGTGATTCTGCAGAAGGTGTGGCCGCCGGTGCTGGCGTACTACCTGGGTCATCACTGGGCGATTGTGCCGGGGCTGGTGGCGGGCTGCGCGTTGACCGGGCTGATTATGCAGTACCTGACCGACAACCCGAACCGCCATTCGAGCGAAGAGGTGATCGAGTCCTACCATGAGCGCGAGGGCGCGATCGAGATGCGGTCGTTCTTTCCGAAGCTGCTGGCGGCGGTGACGACGGTGGGTTGCGGCGGGAGCACGGCTCTGGAGGGTCCGAGCATCTATGGCGGCGCAGCGGTGGGATCGTGGCTGTGGACGCGGCTGCGGGGGCTGCGGCCTCTGCGGATTGAGGAGCGGGACCGGCGGATCATGCTGATCTGCGGCGCGGCGGCGGGCATGTCGGCGGTGTTTCGTGCGCCGCTGACGGGCATCGTGTTCGCGCTGGAGATGCCGTACAAGGACGACCTGGCGCATGAGGCGCTGATGCCGTCGCTGATCGCGTCGGTGGTGTCGTACATGACGCTGAGCTCGTTTCTGGGCAGCACGCCGGTGTTCGACTTCAGCAGCGCGTCGCAGTTTGTGATGCGCGACCTGCTGTGGAGTGCGGTGCTGGGCGCGCTGATCGGGCTGGTGGCGATGGTGTACGTGATTACGTTCCGGCACCTGCGCGGGTTTGTGGTGCGGTGGGTGGCACCGCACTGGAGCAAACTGGCGGTGGGTGGGCTGCTGACGGGGTTGGTGGGCCTGGGATTTCTGCAGCTGTATCCGGGAAACCTGATGCCGATCGGGCCGAACTACGAGGCGGTGGGGCTGATTTTGACGCAGCCGCACAGCTCGGCGGAGCTGGTGACGTTTGCGCTGCTGAAGCTGGCGGCGAGCGCGTTTACGCTGGGCGGCGGCGGGGTGAGCGCGATGTTTGTGCCGCTGTTTCTGTCCGGGGACGGGCTGGGCATCGCGTTCGCGCAGTCGGTCGCGCATAGCCCGAACCTGGCGCTGTATGCGGCGGTGGGGATGGCGTCGTTTATCGCGGCGGGGTACAAGACGCCGCTGGCGGCGGTGGTGTTTGTGGCCGAGGCGACGGGCGGGCACGCGTTTATTATTCCGGCGCTGATTGGGGCGGCGGTGGCGTATGGGGTCTCGGGCGATGCGTCGGTGTCCGGGGACCAGCGGGTGCATGAGGAGATGGCGCACGCGGTGGTGGACTGAGGCTGTTTGCGTGAAGGTGTCGAAGGATGAGGTGGTCCGAAATGCGGGGGTTTCTCCACTGCGGCTGCAAGAGCGCAGCCTTCGGTCGAAATGACAGAGCTATACCGATAGCCAACGGGACTGAGCACAAGCAGGGCGGCCGCTCTGCGAAGAAGCAGGAGCGGCCGCGCCGGTGTGTTGGGGGTGGGCTTGGGGAACCTCTGATCGAGTCCCGTACTGTGCGCGCCGTGTCTGGCAAAACGCAGATTCCCTGCGGGAATGACAAACAAAGGCTGGTTAGACGCGGCCGGCAAACTCTCCGGTCTCGGTGGCGATCTTGATCTTTTCGCCCTCCTTGATGAAGAGCGGGACGCGGATGACGCGATCGGTTTCGAGTGTGGCGTCTTTGGTGACGCTGCCGGAGGAGCTGTCGCCACGGACGGCGGGCTCGGTGTACTTGACGTCGAGCTCGACGAACTGGGGTAGCTGCAGACCGATGGGGTTGCCGTTGTACTTGCGGATCTGGAGCATGGTGCCTTCGAGGAGCCAGTCGAGGGCGTCGCCGAGCATGTCGGCGGTGAGGGTGTGCGTCTCGAAGGACTCCTGATCGAGGAAGTGCGAGCCGTCGGCGTCGGAGTAGAGATAGGAGGCGGGGACGAAGACGACGTCGGGCTCGGGGAAACGGTCCTGGGCCTTGAAGGTCTTGTCGAAGACGGCGTTGTTGAGCAGGTTCCGCATCTTGAGGCGGACGAGGGTTTGACCGCCGCGGGCGGTGGGGGTGCTGATGTCCGAGTCCAGACAGACGTACGGTGCGTTCTCGTACTCGAAGAGCATCTTGCGCTTGACGTTGATAGCTTCCAGCAGTGTGGCCATAGTGAAGAGTGTAGAGGATAGAGGGTGGAAAAGGGATAGAGGAACGGGGACCGTAACGTAGGGAGAGCTAGACCGCGATGGCGCTGGTGCGGAGGGCGGCGAGGTGGGTGAGGATGCGGTCGGCGAGTTCGCGCTTGGTGCTGGGAGGGAAGGCGGTCTCGGTGCCGGGGGTGAGGAAGAGGCCGGCGTTGCGATCGACGTCGAAGCCGCTGTGCGGGGAGGAGACGTCGTTGGCGAAGAGGGCGTCGAGGCGCTTGGTGAGGAGCTTGCGGCGGGCCTCGGCGGGGAGGTCATGGGTCTCTGCGGCGAAGCCGAGGATGAGCGTGCCGGGTTGGCGGGCGGCGACGAGGCTGGCGAGGATGTCGGGGTTCTGGGTGAGGTGAAGGATGAGGTCTTCGCTTGAAGTAGCTGATTTTTTGAGTTTTTGAGGGAGCTGGGTGGTGGGGCGGTAGTCGGCGACGGCGGCGGCCATGAGGACGGCGGTGGCGCGGGGGAGTGCGGCCAGAGCGGCGGCCTGCATCTGGGCGGCGGTGGTGACGGGGATGATCTCGCAGGCGAGGGAGGGGGGCGCTGGAGCGGCGGTGATGAGGATGACCTGTGCGCCTCGGGCGAGGGCGGCTTCGGCGAGGGCGAAACCCATGCGGCCGCTGGAGCGGTTGCCGAGGAAGCGGACAGGGTCGATGGGCTCGCGGGTGCCGCCGGCGGTGATGAGGCAGGTTTCGGCGGCGAGGTCGTGCGGGGTGGCGAACGCGCGGGTGATGGCGTCGGAGATGGCTATCGG